>CAZZAI010000029.1:0-11573 GCA_964652665.1 uncultured Candidatus Saccharibacteria bacterium | reverse complement strand
GCTCGTTTGGCTCATAACCAAAAGGTCGCTAGTTCAAATCTAGCCCCCGCAACCAAGAATGAGGGTTGAGGCGGACCTAAATTACCCCCCTAATTTAGGTCCACCTTAGCCCTTTTTCACTGTAACAAAAAGCGCCTCTGGGGGCGCTTTTTGTATTGGTGAGTGTAATAATCTGCTAATTAGTGTTTCTTGACGAGGCGGCGGCATGCTAGCTTGATGGCGGCATTCCAGCTATTGGCGACATGAGGTGTAGAAGCAATCTCGAGAGCGGTGATGCGGTGGCGAATGGCGAGGGAGAATTCTTCGGCCATGAGCTCAGCGTTCGGTGCGACAATAGTAGCGCCGAGAATGCGATTATTCTTGTCGGCGAGGACCTTGACTAGGCCGTAGCCGAGACGCTCAATCTTGCTCACTGGGAGATCTTTAAATTCGACGACGGATTTCTTGTATTTGACTTTGTTCTTGGCTAAATCTTGCTCGTTCTTACCGACGGTGGCGATGCGAGGATAAGTATTGGTGATACGGATGAAGCCGGCGTAATTGGTTAGATTCTTAGTGCGAGCACGAAGATTGTTGGCTAGGACCGTGGCTTCGTATTCGGCGCGCTCGGTGGAGGACTCGGTGTCATTTACGCAATCGCCGATTGCGTAAATATTCTTGGCGGAAGTCTGAAAATTCTTGCCAACGGTGATGCCGGATTTCTTGTATTTGACGCCGGCATTCTCGAGGCCAAGATTCTCGATATTTGGCTCGGAGCCGGTCGCTAGTACGATACAGTCGACACGGACCATTTTCTCTTGGCCGTGGGTATTAAAGACAACGCGGCGATACTTGCCATCATTCTCGATGGCGACGACATTGGCATCGGTGATGACCATAATACCAAGTTTCGAAGCAAAATAATCAGTGATAACAGCGCTTGCTTCGGCATCTTCACGCGGGAGAAGGCGACTGTCTCGCTCCATAATGAGGACTTTAGCACCAAGCTCGGCGTAGTATTCGGCGATTTCGCAGCCGGTGGAACCGCCACCAACGATGAAGGCAAATTTTGGCAAGCGACGTAATTTCAGAGCGTTGTCTGGAGTGAGGTATTCGACAGTATCAGTGCCAGAAATCTCGCTAGTCTTGAGACGGGAGCCGGTGGCGATGATAAACTTATCGGCAGTGTATTGTTTCTTGCCAACGGCGATGGTATGCTTGTCTAAGAAATTTGCGTAACCTTGGATGAGGGCAATATTGGACTTATCATAGAGTTCTTGATTGTGGCTCGACATGAAAGCGACAACGTGTTCTTGATGGGCAACAACGGTCGGGAAATTGTAACGCAAATCTTGATTACTAATCTCTGGATAACGACTAAGGCGATGGAAAGTGTGTGAAAAACCGAGACTGACGCCGTATGGAATATCGCGCGTGTTAAGATTATTGCCACCAAAAGCTTCGCCTTCTATGAGTGCGATTTTCTTGACTTTGGATTTACCAAGAATTAATGCGGCAGTGCTACCTGCGGGACCGCTGCCAATAATGATATAGTCGAAATTGTATTTTTTGCCCATTTGTCCACCTTTTATTATATTATTATATCACGAATTTTATAAACGTAAGCAAAATCGGGATTGTATTTTTTGAGTTCTTTGACAAGAAGACGAGTGAGATCGGACGGGGTAATGAGCGATTTTTTAGATAATGACTTGTCGAGTGAGGCGATTGTCCGAGTAATAAAAATGTCGGCGGAGCCTTCTGGAATACCTAAAGATTTGGCGGTAGAACGTAAGTCTTTGATGAGGGATTTTTTTAGCGAATCATCCATAAATAACTCCTAGATATATTAATAAGGCGGCAATAGTGATGAACGAAAGACTGAGAATGGTGCGGATGACAGGCTTCAGGCGTGCGCGAAGGCGGGTGACGAAAGCGAGGTTGTGCCTGGTGGAGAAAAGAGTACGGATAACGAAGAGCGGAATGACTGCGATAATAATATATGGTATGATAATAAAACAACTAGCTGGGCTTGGAAAAGTAGTAAGAAGAAAACAGACAATAATAATGAGCGGGAGAGTAAAAATAAGCTCCGGAAGATTAGAAAAAAATCCAAGAGCGAAAGCGTCGCGACGAGTGCGGACATGTGTGGCATGAGTGACGAAACTTGCGGCGACGCGACGTGGGATGAAAAGTGCGGTAGCAATGGTCTTCCGGAAGTAGAAGCAGAAAAGACAGATAGCAATCGCAAAAGCGATGCCGGCAAATATCCAAAAAACAATGGAATAATCAACTAGATTAAGAAAGAGAAAGTTAACGGCGGCGTAGATGGACATGAAGATGATTGCGAAAAAGAATTCGACGCCGAGAAGAAAGCTAAGGGATAAATCATCGGTCTTTTTGTGTGAGAATTTAGCAAGAGTGGAATGATAGAAAATTGAAAAAATACCTTGAGAAAGCTGCATAGAACCTTGAATAAGCATAGCGAGAACGAGAATAATAACAGGGACAAAAACACTCATGCTTTAATTATATCACGTGGGGGGTTGATTTTCTAGATTTATTGTGATACAAAGTGGGCATGAAAAAATACAAGATTAGAAATGCAATGAAAAAGATAATGACAATAATGCTGGTATTGTCGGTAATGATGAGTGGGGTGATGGTGGGCGTCGGGGGCGTAATGGCGGATGAGGTGGAGAATGAGACTGCGAGCGCTACGAATGCTGGTGAGACCGTGAATGATGATGGGGCTTTGAATGTTGAGAATGAAGAGACGAAAAATGATGAAATATTTATTAAAGCTGTGAATCCAGGATATAAGATAAATGGCGTTTCAAATGTTGGAGAAATGATCGAGATTGCCAGAAAAGATAAAAGCTCCAACGCACCGATTTTGCTCGCTGGTTATAAAATAGACTATACAAATTCAAGCAGGAACACTTCCATGCTAGTGGAATTTCCTGAGCACACTTACCTTGCCGGCGAGAAAATCCTTTTAAGGCTGGCTAGCTCACCTTCGAGTGAGCTAGCGGCACTAAGGTACAAGACAACGCTCGGGACGGATGGTGGGATTAGTCTAGTGCGTGGTGAGACGATAGTAGATAGTGTCTGCTGGACTGGAAAAGATGGATGTCAAAAGAAATTCAATACGAGCAAGCCGACGACGTTAGTGCGGAACGAGGAAACTTGGGAATTTGAACATTTGGAGGAGTATGCGCCGGAATACGTGGCGAATGCGTACTTGGAAGAAGCGAACGAGGGGTATGGGAGTACAAGTGGGGAGGAAGGGGGCAGCGCGAGTGCCGGGGATGGAAGTGAAGGGGATGAGATTACCGCAAAGTGCAAGGGGGTGGTGTTCTCGGAGATACTCAGCTACTATGTGGAGACGAAAACGGAACAGTTCATTGAATTTTATAATAGTGGGACGGAAACGATTGTACTAGACGGATGTGCGGTGCGATATAAAAATAAAGATTATTTCTTACGGGGGCAGATACGGGCGGAAGAATATTTGGCGTGGTATCTGACGGAGTTCAATTTGACGAAAAATCCAACTAACACGAATATGATTGAACTAATTGATGCGAATGACGAGGTGATCGACAGATTGGAATATCCAAATGGACAAAGAAAAGGGACGACTTGGGCGTTTATAGGGTACGATGGGAGTGGAAAGGAAATTTGGCGGACGACTTATGCGGTGACGCCTGGGGAGGCAAATATCTATCAAGAATATAAAAGTTGCGAAGAGGGGAAAGTGATAAATGAGGAGACGGGGAACTGCGTAAAGTCAACAGAGGTGGCTGAAAAAACTTGTGAGGCAGGACAGTATCTGAATCCACTTACGGGGAGATGTAAGAAGATAGAAGAAGAGGAAGAAAAAGAATGTGCAGAAGGGTATGAACGTAATCTAGAAACGGGAAGATGTCGGAAGATTAAGGAAAACACGGGAGCGGATTATGAATTGAAACAAGAGGACTATGAGGAATCATCGTCTTTTGTGGCACTATATGCGGTGTTCGGAGTAATAGTGGTGGGGGTGATCTATGTGGGGTGGGAGTATCGGATGGAAATAAAAAGATTAATCCGAAAGATTGCAGGAAAAATTAAGAAATAGAGTTAGTTGGTGGCCTATGAAGTGTGTGCGGTAGCAAAATTAGATAATTTGGTGATGATTTCGGCGAAAACTTGTTCGCGAGGCTGGTCGCCATTGATGGTGATGAGAAGACCGAGGTCGCGATAGTGAGTGATGACGGGGAGAGTTTTTTCGCGAAATTCGGCGAGACGATTGTGAAAAATATCTAGATCGCCATCGTCAGCACGAATGCCGCGGTCGTTTAGGATTTTGGCGGCTTCAAAACGAGATTCTACGTCGGCCTCGGAGACATTGAGGAGAATGACGGCTTTAATCGGATGGCCAGCAGAGGCGGTAGAAGCGATAACTTGATCTTCTTCGCCGGACCAACGGCCGATAGACGAGAGAATAAGCGGTGAGTCTGAAAGAGATGGCTCGCTAAAATATGGTAAAACCCATTCATAAAAAACGTCAGTAGGGATAAGATTGCCTTTGGCGGAGTAATCCTGACGGGTGGCGGCTTCTTTTTCGCGAATAATGTCACCAGAGCTTAAGAATTTGGCGTTTAAAACTTCGGCGAGACGGGCGCCTTGAGTATCTTTGCCCGACATGGGTAGACCAAAGATATTGATGGAGCCAGTACCGAGCCAAGATTTGATATTTGAAATCTGTTCTTCCATATATAGATTATAGCACAATTATGTCCCTCGGTTGCAATTGAATTATGAAACAACGCTGTCTATAATTAGCGCTCTTGACATTAGAGTGCTAACTTTGTATAATGGAAGTATGGATATTACTGAAAGACAAAAACAGATTTTGTTTCAGATAGTAGAGGAATATGCGGAGACTGCGTCGCCCGTGGGCAGCGTGACGATGGCGAAGCTATTCGATGTATCTCCGGCGACAATTAGAGCCGAGATGGCGCGTCTTGAGACTTTGGGGCTGATAGCACAGCCGCATACTTCGGCGGGGCGAGTGCCAACTGATGCAGGATATCGGTATTATGTAAATAATCTTTCGCTAGATGAAGGAACGGAGCCACTCGGATCGGCTGATTTTAAGGAAGATGACGGAAGTGATGGGCTGGATGGCGATACGGGGATTGACGGCGCGGATATTCGGAAAAATGACGAAAAAAGTGATTTCGAGAGGAAATCGATCGAGCGCGGCGTACATGCGATCGAAGTAAGGGTAAGTTCACAATCACGTGCGGATGCGGCAATACGGGGCGCGGTAGACACACTGGTGGAGTTAACAGGAAATCTTGGGCTTGCGACCATCGATGGACAATTGTATCTTGCGGGTATCTCGCGACTCTTTACTCAGCCGGAGTTTATGGATACTAGTAGAGTGAGAGCAGTAGCGAAGTTACTTGATAATCTTGAGCCGTGGCTTAGAGAGGCGGCGCCTGGGGAAGCATTAAATATTTTCATTGGGCAAGAGAATCCAATTGGGAAGAATTCGGGGGTGTCACTAATTATATCGCGATTCCGATCGCCGTTTTCGGATAAGAGCTACATAGGAGTGCTTGGCCCGACGAGGCAAAATTACCTCAGAGTGATGGGGCTAGTAAGACGAGCGGGGAGAATGTTGGAGGAAATATTATGATAGGAAGGAAAAAGATGGATAGAGATGATAAGATGATGGATGATGAGATGGAAAATGAGGTTCAATTTGATGAGATGCCGGAGAAAAGTATAAAGAATGATGGGATGCGGGAGAGTAATATGAGGAATAATGAGGCGCCGGAGGCTGATATGAAGAATAAAAAGATGAGCTTTGATGAGAAGGAGATCCGCGATTTACAAGCGAAAAATGTGGCAAGTGAGCTCAAAATCCAAGAATTAACAGCAGATTTACAAAGGACGAGAGCGGACTTCGAGAATTATCGGAAGCAGATTGAAATGCGGATTGATAATGAGAGAAAAATGGCCAAAGAAGTGACGGTAAGAAAAATGTTACCGCTAATTGACGATATGGATAGGGCTTTTTGTAATTACGAAGCGGAGCTCGGGCCGGTGAAGAAGAATTTTGAAAAAATTTTGAATGAGCTGGGACTAAAGCGAATTGTATCGGAAAAAGGGACGGAGTTCAATCCAGAACTTCATGAAGCGGTGATGGCTGAGGGTGATGGTGAAAAGGAAGTCATCGCTGAGACACTTCGGACTGGGTATTATTATGACGGGGAAGTGCTTCGGGCGGCGATGGTGAAGATTAGCCGAGAGTAGAGTCAAAAAGTGTAGCCGGGGGCATGAAACTGCTCCGCGGAAGCAGGTGTTGGCGTAGGTCTAGTCTATGAAGTCGGAGAGGGGATGAGCGTCTTTTATGTCGTAATCGGCGATTTTGATGCGACGAAGCGAGGTAAGGTAGGCGCCGGTGCCGAGGGCTTTGCCGATGTCTTCGGCAAGGGTGCGGATGTAGGTACCGCTTGAGACGTGGGCACGGATGGTGAGTTCAGGATAGTGGTAATCTAGAATATCAATGGAGTAGATTTCTACTTCACGGGTGGGTATTTCGAAGTCGGCGCCTTTGCGGGCGAGCTTGTAGGCACGTTCGCCGTTGACCTTGATGGCACTGAAGCGAGGTGGGGTTTGGGAAATTTTGCCAATGAACTTGCTTGTGACAAGCTCGATATCCTTCCGTTTTGGACGCGCTCCTTCGCGCCCGTCGTTACGGGGCTCAGTCGCTCCGTTGGCTCCCGTTGTCGCCAAAGGGTCCTCAACGGAACAATATCGAGCTTGCCTATCGAGAGAGTCCTCAGAGCCCTTCTTTAGATGCTCATGGATTTCATTTTGATATTTGGTAATCTCCCCTTCTGGGTCGCCGGTGGTGGAAGTATAGCCGAGTTTTAAGGTAGCTTCGTAGATTTTGTCTTTCTTTAAGAATTCATTGGAATGCTTGGTCATTTTGCCGCTAAGCAAGATGAGAAGGCCGGTCGCGAAGGGATCTAGAGTCCCGGTGTGGCCGACTTTGATCTTGTGACCGAACTTGGCGCGGAGGTGGCCGCGGACTTTGGCGACGACACCAAAACTGGAAATGCCGGCAGGCTTATCTACTAGGATGATTTGGTCTTCGGGATTCATGGCGTAATTATAACATGAAAAAGCCCCCGCGTAAAGCGGGGGCGGAAGGTGCTAGGGAGAGGTATGGTATTTATACAATCGATTGAGTATCGATTGGCGTTTTGGCGGAACCTTCGCCATCTCTTTTGTGATATTCGGTGGGTACCGTATATTGTCCGTGTCTGGTAATCTCGACGAGGCCTTGCTTTATAAGGAGTTTGTCGTAGACGCTGAGGCCGTAGATTTCGCTGACCGCCCGCGCGTCATAGTTCCAAACCTGGAAGCCTTCGGCGAGGGCGATCGCAATGGTGGCCGGGTAGTGGGTCACGATGGTGATATTGAGCTTGCCATGGGCGGTCTGTTGGGCGTTAGTGGTGCTGCTGATGCGCCGCTTTGCGAGTAAATCGCGCAGGCGACAAGCATGGTCGATGACGAGCTGAGTCGGGACGAGCTCCTCGCCATAGCGGGACGGGTCGCGCCGGATGCCGTGGTCGGAGTCGAAAACGATGCTAGCGAAGGGATCTTTGAGGCCGAAGGTGATATCGCCGTCCGAGTTGCTGTAACGCTCATGGAGATGCTTGTCGATTAGCTCGCGGATGTCGTTGACCGACTTGCGGTGGCCGTCGGCTACGTCGGTGCGTGCGTGCGTGCAAGTATGAGCGATTAACTGGACGGGCAGGTGGAGTTCGGGGCGAAACTGGTCATGGCCGGAACCGGGCGCTGCGCGATAATTTCGTGTCTTCAGATGCCCTAAGACTGCGCTAAGATTCGCGATAGCGTCGAAGCTGAGTACGAATGGGCACTCTTTGGCGAGTGACATATGATTACCTCCCTTTGATAAAATACGAGGGCTTTCGCCCATCTGTCTTGATTATAGCATAAAAGTGTGATATAATGAAGAGGCTATGATAACAAAAGAGAATAAAGACAAAGCTATTGCCAGTGTCGCTCGGAATAAGAACGATGTTGGTTCTCCTGAAGTTCAAGTGGCTATTCTGACGGCTCGCATCAAAGAGGTGACTGAGCATGTGAAGAATAACAAACATGACTTTATGGCAAAACGAGGCCTGATGCAGATGGTCGGGAAGCGCAAAAAGCTTCTTAAGTACCTCGAGACGACGGACTTCGATTTGTATAAGAAGACGGTGGCAAAGCTAGGTCTACGCAAATAACAAGAAAAAGCCCTACGGGGCTTTTTTGATGGTAGTTAAAATCCCCCCGCCTTACTAGGCAGGGGGATGAGAGTGGGGTCCACTCCTGGGGGTAAAACAGGAGTGGGGGAAAGGGTGGCTTAGTCATTTTTCTTGCGGACTCGGATGAGTCGCAAGTAGGCTTGGACTGCGGCTTTGGCGGCCGCGTCGCGGACCTCGGCGGGTTCGTCCTTTAATTCCTCTTTAACGCGGAGATAGGAAGCGTAACCCTTGGGATCCTCGAGCCACTTCAGGAGAATTTTCTCGAAATAATCCATTTCCTTAGGAAAGGACTTCTCGAATTTCTTGAAATGGGCTTCGGCTTTTACTCCCTCGGGGTAAGACAAGTAGAACTTGCCTTTGATCGCGCCGGGCTCGTCCCTGATGGGGTCGAAGTATCCGACAACGGACAGGCCAACCTTGTCAAAGACCCGCTTACGGATGGTCGCCCAAATGACGACAAGCGGGTTGTCATTCGGGGTGATTTTCAAATCCAATCCCCTAATGACTAGACGTCCGATATGGAATTCGTCGATGTGTTCGACGAAGGAGACTTTGAAAATGTCCACGCATTATTCCTCACTTTCGATAAAATGTACCAGTAAAAAACTACTCTTGATTCTATTATAGCACAAGTTGAATTTTTTGTCAACATTTGATATAATGAAGATAACATTAATAAGTAGAGAAGACGGCAGATACGAGTGCTTAAATATGATATTTTGAGTGTTCATACCTGAAGTTTTCTCTAGAGAAAGGATTATTTTATGGAAATTATAAACCCAAGCGGCAAAAAGACCGAGAGTGTCTCGACGGAGTGGCTCGGGCGGACTTTGACGCTAGAGGTGAACAGAGTAGGGTTCCGGACGACGTCGTCGGTCTTGGCGACCTATGGCGATACGGTGGTACTTGCCTCGGTGGTAGTGGGCAAGAAGCCGGTGGAGCAGGATTTTTTCCCTCTATCGATTGACTATGAAGAGAAGTTTTATGCGGCGGGGAAGATTTCGTCGTCGAGATTCATTAAGCGTGAGGGGAAGCCAAGCGATGAGGCAGTGCTAGTGGGGCGACTGATTGACCGGCCGATTCGTCCGCTTTTCCCGAAGGGATTCCGGCATGAAGTACAGGTAGTGTGTACGGTGCTGTCGATGGATCCTGGGTTTCGGCCAGATTGCGTGGCGATGATTGCGGCGTCATCGGCTCTGATGAATGCCGGGGTGCCGTTTGACGGGCCGGTAGCGGGGATACGTATCGGGCGAATTGGCGGGGAATTCCGAGGGTTTTTGAACAAAGCAGAGCGGGAGCTGTCGCCGCTTGACCTCGTGGTGGCTTGTAAAGACGGCCGCGTGATGATGGTGGAAGCTGGTGCGAAGGAAGTGCCAGAGGATACGATTATTGAGGCGATGCACTGGGCAGTGGAGAAAGTCCAGCCGGTGCTAGACCTCCAGCGGGAGCTTGCCGAGAAGGTGGGGACACCGATGATGGAGTATGAATTGTCGCTCCCGCGCGAAGAGGTGATGACTGAGGTAGCCGAGTGGTGTGGTGACAGACTACACTCGGTGCGTGGGAATGTGCTTGAGAGGCAAGAGCTTCTTAATACGATGCGCGATGAGATGGATGTCGAGATGGCGGCGCGGTATGGTGAGGGGGAGACGCCAGAGGAAAAGCAGGCGTGGTTCGATGAAAATTTGGCCACTGAGTATAATGAGGCATTTGACCTCACTGTACATAAAGAAGTGCGACGAGGGATTATTGAGGATGGTGAGCGGCCAGATGGACGGAAACTTACTGAAGTACGGCCGCTCTCGTCGCAAGTCGGGATATTGCCGCGGGTGCACGGGTCGTCGCTCTTTACGCGTGGGCTTACGCAGGCAATGAATATCGTGACGCTTGCACCGATGTCGTATGCACAAGAAGTGGATACGATGGAAGTAAGCGACGGCAAGAGGCGCTATATGCATCACTATAATGCGCCGTCATATACAGTGGGCGAGTGCGGTCGGATTGGATCGCCTGGGCGCCGTGAAGTGGGGCACGGATATCTTGCCGAGAGGGCACTTCTGCCGGTACTTCCGGATACGGAAGAATTTCCTTATGCGATTCGGAGCGTGACGGAAATTATGTCGCAGAACGGGTCGACTTCGATGGCAGCGACGTGCTCGTCGTGTATGGCTTTGATGGACGCGGGCGTGCCTTTGAAACGGCCAGTGTCGGGGGTTGCGATGGGGCTAATGGTGGATGTACCGGCAGGGACGGTGATTACGGCAGACGACATCGACAAGGCATATGTCCTCACTGACCTGATGGATGCGGAAGATTTTGCGGGTGATATGGACTTCAAGGTGACGGGGACGACGGAAGGCATCACGGCGCTCCAGATGGATATGAAAGTACATGGGCTTCCGGTGGAGATTCTCGAGAAGGCTATCAAGCAGAGCCACGAGGGCCGGATGTTTATCCTCGATCATATCTTATCAGTAATCTCTGGGCCAAAGGAGAAGATTTCGGACTTTGCGCCAAGGATAGAGAAAGTACAGGTGGCGAAAGATAAAATCGGGACGATTATCGGCAAAGGTGGGGAGACGATTAATAAGATTACCTCGGAGACTGGGGCGGAAGTCGATATCGACGAGACTGGACTCGTGACTATCTCGGGCAACAATGCGGAGGCGATTGAGAAAGCGGTGGCTTGGGTGAAGTCGCTCGTGGAGGAGCCGGAAGTCGGGAAGATCTACGAGGGTACGGTCGTTGGGATTAAGGAGTTTGGTGCATTCGTGAATATTCTACCTGGAACTGACGGAATGGTCCATATCTCGCAAATCGTCGAAGGGAAGCGACTCAAGAAAGTAGAAGACGCGCTCACAATGGGACAAAAGGTGAAAGTGAAACTTGTCGCGATTGAGAAGGGGAAGTTGTCACTATCGATGCTAGGAGTGGAGCAGTAAATTCGCTGCTGCTGAAATTGGGGAATCCCTCGCGAGAGCGAGGGATTTTGGTTGGGAAAATGAAAATGCTTATTTTAATAAAAAAGTATTGAAAATGCGGAAAAAACGTGTTATGATGAAAGTGGTACAATTAAAATATTTTCACAATTTGGCATATAATGTGTATTTCGACACCGATGTTTTTTCGAAGTCAGAGTAGGCACCATTAGGCCTTTCAGAGACTTCGAAAAGCATCATATGCTGTGAGAATATTTGATTGTACCACCTAGTGGTGCCTATTTTGTCATAGATATTCCACTTGTAAAAATGTACGTCAGAT
>CAZZAI010000028.1:0-11711 GCA_964652665.1 uncultured Candidatus Saccharibacteria bacterium | reverse complement strand
GCAGATAATATGCCAGTATTTTGATGTCTTGAATATCAATTAGGAAACAAGGCCAATTGCACAGTAGATTACTTGATTTTTATCACTTCCTGTTATATATTAATCTCATGGGGTTGGCACTTTTTACGTAAATGTGAGAGAAGAAAGGAGGGTTATGGAAGAACAAGAGTTAGAGCTTGACCAAGTGATACTCAAATTCAAGAAAAAGAAGCCTTCTGATAAGAAGACTTCCTAAAACATAACTAACTACTATTATTCTACCACACAGAATTCTAAAAGTCAACCCCATTATTATCTAAACAAGGATCACTATGATTACAAAAGCAATCATCCCAGTCGCCGGTTGGGGCACCCGCCGCCTACCTATTACCAAGATTATTGAGAAGTCGATGCTCCCCGTCGGCAACCGCCCACTCGTCGATTATTCTGTCCAAGAGCTAATCAAAGCCGGCGTAAAAGATATTTATTTTGTAATTAGTAATGTCGAGCCTTGCCAGGTTCGCGAATTTTACAAAGACAATCTCGCGCTCAATCAATACCTCATCGATCGCGGCAAGTCTGACAAGCTCGAAAAAGCCAAAACTCTCCCCGACGATGTCAAAGTCCACTACGTTTCTCAAGACCCTTCCGCGAAATATGGCACTGCCGTGCCTATCGCTCTCGCCGTCGAAGAGTTTAAGATTGACGAGCCAGTCCTAGTTTTTATGGGGGACGATTTTATCTGGAATCCATCCGGAGAATCTGCCGCCGACGCTCTCATTAAGGCCTCTGATGGCCAGTATTCTGCCATCCTCGGCGTCGAGATTCCTAAGGAAAATGTCGAGAAATACGGTGTTCTTTCCGCTAAAGATGGTAATCTATCTGGTGTCGTCGAAAAGCCCGCTCCAGAAGAAGCTCCATCGAATCTCATCAATGTATCGAAATACATTATGACACCAGATTTACTAAAACTTATCGTCGACTACGTAAATAATAACAACTTCGGTCCTACCGACCAAGAGTACATGGTCACCGACCCAATTGACGAGTATATTAATAATGGCGGCACCATCAAAATTGCCCCTACCACTGGCGAATATCTTGACGGCGGCTCCGTTGAGGGCTGGCTCCACGCCAATAACGTCGTGTGTGGTTAGAACAGCATATAATCCACTGCAACCGAAGGACATAAAGACAAAATCTTGACCATTCTAGGAAGCGAGTAAAAAAGAAATTTATTTCTTTTTTCGAGCTGACGCAGAATGGGCAACCTTTGGTCGATTTTGTCGCTGTAGAGGCGAAGCAATGTGATATACTCGAAGAGTATCACATTGCGTAGCTCCTGAGGTGCAGTGGATTATATGCTATTCCAATCCCACCAATGTCCCGTGGAGCAAATACTCTAGCGCCGCACCACCACCAGTTGATAATAATGTATAATCCAGCGTCGGATGTTCCTCCATTAGCTCCTCGACAAACCCCGTCGTATCACCACCACACACGATTGTGGCGGCATCTTCTTTTTCCCCCATCATTTCTGCCACAATCGTTGAAGCCGTAGCATAGGCAGGGTCCTCTGCCTTTCCAAGTAGCCCATTCCAGACGACAGTCTTCGCATCGGTTATATAAGAAGCAATTTTCGTCATCGCAATCGGTCCCACGTCTAGCTTGTTCCCCTCTCTATCTTCATCGAAATCTTCCGCCACGTAGACGTTACCCTTATCCGTCTTGTATCCATCCGCCGCAATTTTCCCCGCAACTACGACCGTGTCTGCTATTCTCGCAAACTTTTCAATCAGTGGCGCTTTATCTTCCACTTTTGCGCCACCAATCACAAACACAAATGGCCTCTCCGGCGCTTTCATCACACTTGACAAATTATCTATTTCATGTTCTAATAATAGCCCTTCGCATACTGGCATTATTTTCTTTACAGCCACCACCGAAGCATGCGCTCTATGTGTCACCGAAAAACCGTCTTGGATATAAATCTCCGCACCCGTATCACGAATAATCTCTTGCATTAGCTCAGCATCGTTCGCTTCTTCTCGGTCATCAAATCGTAGATTCTCGAGCACCAACACCCCTCCTGTCTTCATCTTTGCGACCGCTGCCTTCACCTTGTCGCCACATAATGCTTCCACAAATTTCACTTTGCCGACCAGTTCGTTTAATCGCTCAGCCACCGACCTCAGTGATAACTCTTCCTCCGGACCTTTTGGTCTACCTAGATGCGACAAAATTATTATTTTCGCCGCTCCGTTCTCGCGAAGATACTCCAGCGTCGGCATCTCCGCGCGCAACCGAAAATCACTTCGTACCGCCCCATTCTCCATTGGCACATTAAAATCCGCCCTTACTAAGACTACTTTTCCCTGTATATCAATCTCTCGCAATTTCTTCATGTACTAATTATATCACGCGAATCAGCGATTTGCCCCACTCATTTGAATAGTCATCTAGCCCAAACATCGTCGCCACCGTTGCCGCAACATTTGATAATCCCGGTCTCGTCACACTCGCCGCCACATATTTATTTCGGTTCTCAGTATTGTCGTAAATAATAAAAGGTACTTTATTCGTGGTGTGCGAAGTCTTTTTTTCTCCTTTTTCATCAAACAATTCTTCCGCATTGCCATGGTCCGCGACGATAATAAGCGCCCCACCCAATTTGTCTACTTCTCGGGCTAGCCTCGTCAGTGACATGTCAATCGCTTCTAGCGCAATTGTTGTCGCTGTCATATCCGCAGTATGCCCCACCATATCTCCACCAGGAAAATTGATTCGCACAAACCGATAATCCTTCATTTTGCGAATTACCTCGTCCGTTATCTCCGCCGATTTCATCCAAGGCCGTGTCTCAAATGGCTCAGTATCCGATTCAATCTCAATATGTTCCTCGCCGGCCATTTTATCATAACTATCCCCATTAAAATAATAGGTCACATGTCCAAATTTCACCGTTTCGCTAATCGCAAGCTGACTAATCCCTTTTTCGCTCAAATATTTCGGCAATGTCTCACCGAACTCCACCGGCTCCACTAGCCTATGAACAGGCGCGTGCGTATCTCTATTGTATTCTGTCATTCCAACAAAATACACATCCTCAGGCTGATAATCCCCTCTATTAAACTTCGTGAATTCTGCATCCACAAACGCTTGCGTAATCTGGATCGCCCGATCCGCCCGAAAGTCAAAGTATATCATCGCATCACCCTTATTTACCTTGCCGACCGGCTTGCCGTCATAGTCTTCAATCACAAATGCTGGCAAATACTGATCTTGTATATCAGGGAAAATTCTCCTAAATGTCTGCACGGCCTCCGTCGCCGAATGGAAATAATAGTCCGCCTTCGCGTTCACCATCGCATCCCAGCCTCGTGCTACCACCTGCCAATCGTTTTCATATCTATCCGCTACGAACACCATTCTTCCACCACCCGACGCTAATTTTACTTCGTCATTCGGAAACTTTGTCGCAAATTCTTCAAACCTCTCAATGTATACCATTGATGAATATGGATTCACATCTCTTCCATCAAACACCGCATGGACCCGAATCTGGTTAATTCCTTCTCTATACGCTCGCTCAATCATTCTCTCAAGATGCGAAATATCACTATGTACTCCACCGTCCGAAAAGATTCCCGCAAAATGTAGTACACCGCCATTTTTACGCACGAATTCCATCGCCTCACGCCATGCCGCGCTATTAAATACTCCCCCATTTTCTAATTCTAAATCAATCCTCGCTTTGCCTTGAATGACTGGATGCCCAGCCCCCATCGTATTGTGTCCTACTTCCGAATTTCCCATTTGTCCTTCTGACAAGCCTACCGCTCCACCAGACGCATCGAGAGCGACATGAAAATAATTTCTCGACGCATTACCAAGGAAAGGCGTCCTTGCGCGGCTCACAGCATTTCCATCCGAATCTTTCGCTAGCCCCACGCCATCCAAAATCGCTAAAACTATCGGCCCATCATACGACAATTTATCCATAAGTATATTATATCACATCTCGTTTTATAAGGAAGCAAAAATAACCGTTTAAGGACGCTTCGGAGGTTACGACCGAGATAGCGAGGAGCGCCTCCCCCGTAACGACGGGCGGAGGCGACTCCGGTCCGAAAACGGTTATTTGCTTCCTAAAGTGAAAATGCACATAATACGATGATGTTCACTACCGCGATACATGCGACCACTCGAATCCCCCATTTAAACCATGTCGAGTAATCGACTTTCGCAAGCGCGAGCCCACCCATGATAGCGCCACAAGTCGGCGTGATCAAGTTGACAAGACCATTTGCCGCCACGATTGTCATTGCTGCCACGTTTGTACTGTAACCAAGCTGAGCTGCCACCGGCGCAATAATTGGCGTCGAGAGTGTTGCAAGACCAGATGATGATGGTACGAGTACAGATAGCACGATATGGAGCAAATAGTTTAGTGGCACGAATGCCATTTCCGGCATCGACGCAAGCGCATTTGCTGCGTTCACTACGATGAAGTTGTCTAGGCTAGTCTGTGCCATCAGTACCGACGCACCACGAGCGACCGCAATCACCAATACCACACCGACCATGTCATCTGCCCCATCCACAAATGCATCCACGAATCCATGTTCGCCTTCACGGTTAATGATAGCAATGAGAATCGACATGAGTAGGAACCATAGTGCCGCCTCATAGAACCACCAGTTTCCGAGCGAGGCCCCCGTCAGCCATCCAGTCCACGAATCAAAGAACGTTATACCAAATTCACCCCATGGAATAAACCCGACAATCATCACGACGAACGTAATTGCAAATACTACAAGTGTAGCAATCTGCTTGCCTGTCAGTTTGACAATTTCATCCTTAGACTCCATGTATTTGCCGTATTTTTTCTGCGCAGCCGCCTGCTCACGCAGAGAAAGGAATGTCGAACCTTTATCGCGTTGTACTTTTTTCGCATAGCGCACCGTGAAGAATGCCGAAATCGCAAGTGTAGTAAGCCATAGCACTACCGCAATCAAGATAACCGTACCTTGGTTGTACTCAATTCCCGCATCTTTCATTGCTGAAATCGCAACGCCCGTCGCAAATGGATTAATCGTAGAACCCAGCACGCCAGAGCCGGCACCAAGCAAGATTGTAGCGACACCGACCAGCGGATCCATTCCCGCCGCAAACATCGTCGCCGCGATCAGCACATAGAAGCCCACGCTTTCTTCGAGGAAGCCATAAGTTGTACCAAACACCGAGAATATTAGCATGAGAAGCAGAATCAAAAGATATTCCTTACCATGTAGCTTCTCGACCAACTTTTTAATCCCAGTTTCAAGCGCTTTTGTTCTTGCTACTACCGCAAGGAACCCACCGAGCACCATTACGAAAATACATACGTCAATCGCATTCTCAAAGCCTAGAATTGGCGCGATAAGCACTTGCCATAGCTCTGCCCCCACTACGCCAGTACCGTCAACAATCGCACATTCACCACCAGTCGCTTCTTCACATTCCGCCTGCGATGCATATTCCACAGCCTCAGCTGTATCAGCGGCTTCCGTAGTCGTCGTATTCTCAGCGATCGGCATCGGCTCCGTACCTTCACGATTGCTCATTTCCTCAGCGGATACGGGAGCCTCAAGCACCATTCTAGGTTCGTCACCTACTTCAGGAGCGACCGCTTCCCCCTCCGGGAGATTGAGCAATTGATCAGTAGTCATAGGCGTCCGCATCTCTTCTGGCCCACCAGCCGGAGTTTCGCCTTCCCATTCACCAGGACCGACTTCTACTTGCGAAGATTCAGTCTCATCCACCACCGGCGCAAATTTCGCTTTCGGTAAGACATGAGACATAATCCCGAGCAAAATAATCAAAATCATGATAATCGAATACGCCGAAAGCATCGCGCGCGTTCGTTTCTTACTTCGATTCTTCTTTCTAAACATTTTCCTGTTTCCTTAAAATTTACTATTCCTTAAGTTTTAAAAACGCTTAGTCACCCACCACTACATGTCCTCCCGTACGAGCGCCATCGTCATACAGTGTGAACCACCTCGACCGCGAGAGAGTTCCGAGCTCGGCACCTCGATTACTTTTACGCCATGTTTACGCAGAGTTTCATTCGTTACAAAATTTCGATCGTAAGCGATTACCACGCCCGGGCGCACACAAATCAGATTTACGCCATCGCTCCATTGTTCACGCTCCGCATCGATTCTTCGCCCATTGCCACACTTAATAAGTTCGACATGATTTAAGTGTAGATATTTTTCAAGCACCTTTGCCAAGCTCTGATGAATCTCCATTATTTCAATCTCCCCGCCTTTCCCTTCGGAAATTTCATAAATCGTCGAGATATCCATAATCGCATCTTGTACTGCAAATTTATCCACATCGACTTGCGTCATCACCGTGTCTAGATGCATAAAGCTTCGCTCATCCGGAATATCAATCGCGAGCACGTATTTGAACTCATTACTTTTATCCTTGAAAAGCTTCCTTGCGAAGTTCGCAATCGCGTCTGGCTCAGTCCTTTGCGAAATACCAATCGCCACTACTTCCTTTGACAATACCTCTATATCACCGCCTTCAATCGAATACGGCTCTTCGCGATCATAGTATAGCTTCACATCATCATAGAACGGATGATATTGATAGATATACTCCGCAAAAATCGACTCCCTTGTCCGCGTCACCGACCACATTTTATGTACCGTCGCACCATGTCCAATCGTCGCCATCGGGTCACGCTGGAAATAAATATTCGGGATTGGCTCCATAATCATCTTGCCAGTATCACGCGTCGCATAGAAGCCACTCACGCTCGATACTTTCTTGAGCTCCGAAATATCAATTCCCGCAATACACTTTTTCACCATGTCACGCGTATCCTTGATTCCGTTAAGGAAATCAAAACAATGTTTCGCAATCTTCGGCGAAGTCACACCTGCCTCTGCGATAAATTGCTCCAAGAACTTCCTACGTACACCTTTTCCGCCAGCTTCAATCGCCTCTGCCGCAAGATCAGTTAAATATACAACTTCCACACCCTCAGCTCGAAGCGCATTCGCAAAAGCATCGTGTTCCTGCTGTGCAATTTTAAGATACGGAATATCGTCAAACAACAATCTCTCAAGCGTATTTGGTGTCAGATTCAAAAATTCTTCGCCGGGTCGATGCATCAGTACCTTCTTAAGTGGCCCGATTTCGCTGAAATTATTAATTATATTTTTCATTTTCCCTTTCTCCTATCTTATTATTTTTTATTTGCTAGCATCATTCCCCGCTGAGTCATTCCATAGCGTCAAGTACATCACAGCCTTGATTGTATGCATCCGATTCTCAGCCTGTTCAAAGACTTTCGAAGCAGGGCTCTCAAATACCTCATTCGACACTTCCATCTCTGTGAGACCAAACTTTTCATTCACATCGCGCGCCACGCTCGTATTCAAATCATGAAACGACGGCAGACAATGTAAGAAAATCGCACCTGGCCGCGCCATCGCCATCACCTCCGTCGTTACTCTATAGGACTCAAGTAATCTAATTCTCTCGGCCCATTTTTCCTTGTCTTCGCCAAGCGATAGCCACACATCAGTATATACCACATCCGCTGTTCCACGGAGCACATTTATGTCGTCGGTAATTACTATTGCCGAATTATTTGCTTCTGCAATCGGCTGGCATTTCGCCACAATCTCGTCTGATGGCCTCAGCTCGGTTGGCCCACATGCGATATAATTCACGCCCATTTTCGCGCTCATCATCATTAGACTGTTCGACACGTTATTATGCGTATCACCCACAAAAGCCAAGGTTTTACCCTTTAGCTCGCCAAGTTGTTCCTCAATCGTCATAAAATCCGCTAACGCTTGCGTCGGATGACAATAGTCTGTCAGACCATTCCACACTGGCACATGAGCATAATTTGCCAGTTCATCTACGGTCTCTTGTTTGAATCCTCGGAATTCGATTCCATCGTAAAATCTCGCGAGCACTCGTGCCGTATCCGCAATCGATTCTTTATGTCCCATTTGTGAGCCTGTCGGATCTAGATATGTTACTCCCATGCCTAGGTCATATCCAGCTACTTCAAAAGCGCATCTTGTCCTAGTCGAAGTTTTCTCGAACACAATCACAATATTCTTGTTCGGAAAATACTTATGATTCGCCCCATCACGCTTCATTTTCTTAAACTGATGCGCTGTGTCAAGCATATAGCGAAGCTCCGCCTCGGAGAAATCTTCTATTTTTAATAAATCTCTTCCCGAAAAATTCATAATTCACCCTTTTTATTTATTACAATTATATTATACATTAAGCATAATTTCAATAATTTTTATTATTAAGGCATTGTTTTATAATTCGTGTTATAATTAAACCATGAGCGTAAAGAAATATCGCAAACCTTTCCCTTGGACCGAGACGATTATTATTGCGATTATGGCAATACTCGTAATTGGCAGTGGTGTATTTTTCGTAAGCAACATCGATCATTCAGATTACGTTGTCGAGACTAATGCTTTCTTTGCGCCATTCGAGTTTTACGAAGGCCGCGAGATAGTCGGTGTAGATGTCGAGATTATCGACCACGTCGCCAAGCTCATGAACAAAAATATTTCCATCAAGAATGTCGAGTTCGATGTCATTATTGATAATGTAGAATCCGGGCGCATTGCTGATGCTGGCGCAGCCGGTCTCACCATCACTGAGTCCCGTCTCGAAAAAGTCAATTTCAGCATCCCCTATTACACATCCACCCAATATGTTATCTACGATAAGTCTAATCCACCTATCATTAACGACGGCCACACTACTTGGAACGACATCAAAGGCCACACGCTTGGCTCTCAGACGGGTAGCACTGGCTATCTGTTTACCGCAGAAGAAATCGATAACGGCGTCCTGAAGGACACTAACACCGAGCTAAAGGGTCTCGATTCCCATCAGCTCGCCGCCGATTCTATCTCCGCACACATTACCGACTATGTTATTGCCGATGAACTCGCCGCGAATTTCATCGTCGACAAGAACACCAACCTTTCCGCCGTCCCACTCTATTACAAAGGCGACACCGTCGAAAGTGATATTCCTGTCGAGGAATCCTATGCTATTGCCGTCAATAAGAATCGCCCCGAGCTACTTGACGCTTTCAATGAAGTCTTAACAGACCTCATCAAAAAAGACCCCAAAGGCATTAGCGAAATGGATCGCCTTATTATTAAATATATGAATCTCTATGAGGAGGAAAATGAGTGAGTTTGGCGCTAAAATAGTCGAATTATTTACAACACCAGAATATATCGATGCACTTTTGCATGGCTTCTTGCTCACACTTCAGATTTCCTTTTTTGCGCTTGTTATTGGTCTTTTCCTTGGGCTTATTATTGCTCTGATCCAGACCGCAAAGCCATCCAAATGGCTAGTCATCCCACGTTTCATCTGCAACGTTTACGTCACAATCATTCGTGGCACGCCAATGGCATTACAACTTTTCATTATGTTCTTCGTTATTTTTGCAATTCGTGGTTTCCCAGAGATTATCACCGCCATTCTAGCTTTTGGATTTAATTCGGCCGCCTACACTTCCGAAGTGATTCGTGGCGGTATCCTTTCTGTCGACGAAGGTCAGCGCGAAGCCGGCCTCGCTCTCGGCCTCTCAAACTTCACTATTTTCCGCAAAATCATCGCCCCGCAAGCCATCAAGAATATCATTCCTGCTCTCGGCAATGAGATTACTACCGTCATCAAGGAGACAGCCATCGTTAGTATGGTCGGCCTCTACGACCTTAACATGGCCGCCAAAGACATTGGTTCTGGCCAAAATATGGCGAGCTACATCGTCCCGATGTTTACCGCTGCACTCTTTTACCTTGCTACCATCTATATTATCACCTTTATCGTCCGCCGCATCGAAAAACGTCTCAGAATCAGTGAAAGGAAAGTCTAAATGGCCACAGTTCAATTATCTAAAGCACCCATTTCCTCGCCACCATTAATTCAAGTAATGAATCTCAAAAAATACTACGGTGACAACCATGTTCTTCGCGGCATCGATTTCTCCCTCCAAAAAGGGGAGCGAGTTGTCATTCTTGGCCCATCCGGCTCTGGCAAGTCCACTTTCCTTCGTTCGATTAATCATCTCGAAATTCCTACTTCAGGTGAAATATATTTCAAAGGCGAGCTCATCACCGACAAAAACATCCGCAGAATCCGTCGCAACGTCGGTATGGTTTTTCAACATTTCAACTTGATTAACAATTTAACCGTCCTTCAAAATCTTACTTTAGCACCAGTCAATCTTAAAATCATGGATTACAACGCCGCTGTTCATAAAGCCCGCAAGCTCCTCCGCCACATTGATTTGCTTGATAAAATTGATGCTTACCCCGCCAGCCTTTCCGGCGGTCAGAAGCAGCGTATCGCTATTATCCGTGCCATGATGCTTGAGCCAGAAGTAATCCTCTTCGACGAACCGACATCCGCCCTCGATCCAGAATCTATTGGCGACGTCCTAGATCTGATTGAGGAACTTGCAAAAGACGGCATGACCATGATGATTGTCACTCATGAAATGGGTTTCGCTAGACGCGTTGCCGATCGTATCATTTTCATAGACGAAGGTCGCATCCAAGAAGAAGCGCCTCCGGATCGCTTTTTTGACCATCCATCAACCAAACGCGTACAAGAATTTTTAGGAAAGGTACTATAATATGAAAAAACGTGTCGTTATTGCATTAGGAGGCAACGCTCTACAGAAAAATGGCGAATCCACCGCCGAAGCCCAAAAGAAAGTTGCCGCATCCGTCGGCAAAGTTATCGCCGAACTATCTACCAAATATCGCATTATTGTCGCCCACGGCAACGGCCCCCAAGTTGGCAATATCATGATTCATGAAGAATCTGCCGCGACTAAGAAGGCCCCTGCCATGCCACTCGAGACCGCAGTCGCTATGAGCCAAGGTCAAATCGGTTATTGGCTTGCTCAATCCATCACAAATGCTTTCTCCCAAGAAAAGCGTCGCCCAAAAGTTGCCACTGTTGTCACTCAAGTAGTTGTCGACCAAAAAGACCCCGCCTTCCGCGATCCGACTAAGCCAATTGGTGCCTTTTATTCCGAAAAAGAAGCCAAGTCTCTCGCCAAAACGCGAGGCTGGATTGTCAAAGAAGATTCAGGCCGCGGCTGGCGCCGCGTCGTTCCATCACCTTTGCCCATTGACATAGTGGAGAGGAAAGCCATTTCCGATTTAGTCAGCTCTGACACCATCGTCATTGCTGCTGGTGGCGGTGGTATTCCAGTCATCCGCACCAAGATCCTTGGCAAACTCAAAGGTGTCGACGCTGTCGTCGATAAAGATTACGCCGCCGAACTACTCGCTAGAAAATTACACGCAGACATCTTCGTTTCTGTCACTGGAGTTCCCTGCGCATACATTAATTATGGCCTACCCGACGCGCATCCACTCGGCCGCATCCCCGCCGACGATCTTGAATACTTTAAGAAATACGGCTATTTTGCCGAAGGCTCCATGCTTCCCAAAGTCGAAGCCTGCATCAGGTTCGCACGTTATGGTGGCACTGGTATTATCACTAATATTGAGAATATTTCCGCAGCTCTCGACGGTATGTCTGGTACTATCGTCGTCAAATAATCAGTACAAAAAATCGGCGAAACGCCGAAATGTTGTACTGGTGGGGATATGTGGACTTGAACCACAGACCTCGTCATTATCAGTGACGCG
>CAZZAI010000027.1:0-12898 GCA_964652665.1 uncultured Candidatus Saccharibacteria bacterium | reverse complement strand
ACAGCACCTGTTCCTACTCTAAGTCTGTCACCAACTATAAAGGAAGTGAGAATGGCACTAATGGTTCCGCTGCTACTAACTCTGCTACTATGAATAGTACTAGTGGCATTACAGTACAAGTCAGTTTATATAGAAATACCTTTAGCTGCTATATCCAATATAGATTCCAAAATGCTGATGGTACTTATGGTGGCTATACTGCTGGTACTAATAGCACTCTGCGTTATGGACAAACTTGCAGTTGGTCTAGAAATGCTGATGCTACTTATAAATCAGCTAGTTATTCTACTACTGTCTCCGCAGCAGTTAGCCAAAGTGTAAATGTAGATAGAAATACCTTTACATGTTTCATCCAATCACGCGAACAAGCAGCCAATGGCACCTATAGTGGTTATACTACTAGAGTTAATACTACTGTTCTATATGGAGCTAGTTGTTCTTGGTCTGTAGCTGCTTCCACTTCTCATAATGCGGCTAGCTATAGCAACACTAATGTTACTGCTAATATATCGCAAAGCCTAGATATTAATAGAAAAACCTTTACTTGTTCTAAACGTTATAGACTGCAGAATGCCGATGGTAATTATCCTAGTAGTTATACTAGCGCAACTGGAGAAACTATTAGATATGGTGCTACTTGTTCCTACAGTCAATCGTATACCGACTATCAAACTCAATCTACTAGTACTACCATTACAGCCGCAGCTACACTAAGCCTAGACCTTCCTAGAAATACCTATGCTTTGACTATAAATAGGAATACTACCTATATCAGTAGCGTATCTGGTGCTGGTACGTATAGATGGGGACAGAGTGTATCTATCTCGGCAACTCCATCTAGCAATGGACTATTTAATGGATGGAGCGTATCCAGTGGTTCTACCGGCTCATTTGGCAATGCTTCTAGTGCTTCTACTACCTACACTATGCCAAAAGGTGCTAGTACAATTTATGCGAATGGGAAGAGTAGTGCTCCTGGGAGTTGTACTTCTATTGCCACATGTATGCAAACATACGCCTATAATTCCTGTCCTACGTCTGGCACAACGCTTACTGATGCTCGTGATGGTGCTACTTATGCGGTGAAGAAAATTGGTTCGGTATGTTGGATGACGCAAAATTTGAGATTTACTTGGACTTCAAACGATACTCTTACGGCCGATCTAACCAATGTTGCTTCTCAGACTAAGATTTATGTTGGTTCTTTGGCGTCTGGACAATCGTATAGTGAAGCTCGGATAAAGTATGACAACGATACAACCTATGGAGCATATTATAACTATTGTGCTGCTAGTGCTGGAACGATTTGTAATGGCGAACAATCGAGTGCGTCCTATGATGTGTGTCCTGCTGGTTGGCGGTTGCCTACGAGAGCAGAACAATCCAATGTTGTTTCTTACTCGTATGCTTATTCACCGGTCTATTCTGGATTGTATTCTAATAAACAATTCGTCAACTCCGGCGTTACGGCCTATTGGTGGTCGGCTAGCCCAAGTGCGTATGGTCCTCAGTATATGTTGTATCTACATTATTATGGTGGCAACATTTATATAAATGAATATGGTGAGAGGGGAAACGGTCAGTCAATTCGTTGTGTTAAAACTTCCTAGATTGAACTATGCTTCTAAAGTGGACATCTATTCTCAACTAGGCCCCAAAAAGTAGATACCTATCCCGGTGCGGTGTACCCCAAAAAGTAGACAGTTTCAACACACTTATCCTTTCAAACTTATCGCCATCACTATGGCGATAAGTTTTGTACTTTCCGTAGCCATCTACTAACATGGGGTAACTTGGCAAAATGGCAGAAACCGCTCAAAATTTTTACCGCAGAAATATTCGCCAAAACCCTTAAGTTTTGTTATAATGGTACTATGAAAAAGAAAATTCCTTCCGAAGCAGAAGTCATCAATAAAATCGTTCTTGGGTCCGAGCATCCCGAGAAGAATCCGCCTGACCCCGCGAAGGCAAGATTGGTAGAATCTTCCGCCAATACTACACCTACTTCACCCACCACGTCCACTTCATCTACTTCGTCAGCTTCGTCTGCCGCGTCCAAGCACTCGTCTGAGTCCTCGTTAAAGGCCTCTTCCACCCCAAAGAAGCGCACCTTCAGCATTATTGTCTTCGCCCTTGGCCTAGCTACTCTTATCGCCGGCATTGTAATACTAGTTCTGAATCTCCTCGCTCGCCCCGCCACTCTCGACGCCGAGTATCTCGTCTCAACTGGTTCTTGGTCTATCAGCAATGAGCCGAGCGTAATCTGGAGCTTCACCGAGGTCGGCAAAGGCACCCTTACTACCAATAATCATACCAATGACTACAATTTCCTCTGGTCTATCGAAGGCGACAAGATTACGATTGAGACAGATTGGCTCTATACTCTAGATAATACTTATCGCTACAAGCTCGACCAGCAGGCCGGTGTGCTCACGCTCTATACTGATAATGACGAGATCCTCTGTACTTTTATTCCTGCCGAGACACCGAGCGACACGACGCCGGATTCTGCGTAAATCGCAGCGCCGATTTGCGTATCCGCAACTCCCCCGTGCTCTCTTCTTAGGAATACAGACGTTTCATCACAAGCGCGTAATATCCCTTGACCGCGGCGATGAAGTTATTCAGCTCTCCGCCCTCGATTTTCGTATAACTGCCACCGCGCGGCTTCTTGTATACGCCATCCGGCCGCACTTCGTACTTTAGCATCATTTCCTGTACGCGCCCTGCTTCATCAAACCAATTTTCATACCACATCCAAGAGTTTCTCCTTAGCGCGAAGAATTCCCTCTGATGCCCCTCAGGTATCGGCCCAAAGAGCGTCCGCCCAAGCGAAGATTCGGCATTAATCAGATCGTCATAGCTAAGCCGTCGGTCAGCGCTGTTAAACAATCCGCCCCGCCAGTCTAGAGCAAGCGCACTTTTACGGCGCTTGATAGTTTTCTGATTTTTCTTTTCTGTATCTTTTTTAGAGCCAGCGTCTGTCCGCTTCTTGGCGCCCGCACCCGTCGTCTTCTTCCTTAGCAATTTCTTAAACGACATTCCTCGATCTCCTTCGCGATGCGTGTCAGCTCTGCGTATTCCGGAAAACTACCAGCCACCCCAAAATCAAACCTCTCGCTCCTATTGAATGAAGGTGTTGTCGTTGATTTTGAAGAGTGTTTCGGCATTTTTCGTAGTTTCCTTTCTGATTTCATCTAAACTCACCTCGAGCTTCCCACTCAGCCATTCAGCGATATTCAAAATATAACTCGATTCATTTATTTTACCACGAAAAGGCACCGGTGTCAAGAATGGCGCATCCGTCTCGAGCAAAATCCTCTCGAGTGGCGGCGTCGGGAGCGTGGAGTAAGTCGCGAGGCCGTTCACTCCGACATAGAAATCCGTCTCCTCAAGTATCCGTCGAAGCACCTTTTTCGAATCAGTAAAAGAATGTACCACTCCCCGCACCCCGGGGAAATTCCCTACCACTGCAAAGAAATCAGGAAACGCATTCCGCACATGAAAAGACAGCGGCAGATTATTATCGAGTGCTAGCTGCAGCATTTCTTCGAACAATCGTATCTGTGCCTCGCGATTATACCCATCAGTATGGTAGTCTAGACCTACCTCCCCGATAGCTACCGGCGGTGTGGCCAAAAATGGCTTAATCGAGGGAATTCGGAGCGCGGCAGCGCGAGATGTAGCGGCGGCCGCCCGTGGCAGACCGCCCCTTGGGACGCGGACGACCCGAAGGGTCGACGGGCCGGCCGAACGCGGCCCGAGAGAAGCCATTTTGGCCACAGTCGTCCATTCTTCGGGATGCACTCCATACGTCCAATACACCCCAGGATATTTCGCGGCAAATTGGCAAGCCGCCATCGAGTCCTCCGGGTCTGTCCCGATACAAATAATCTTCTTCACTCCTGCCGCCGCGCTTCGCTTTAATATTCCCTCGGCTTCCTCCTCCGAGAAGAACTGCCGATCATGTAAGTGACAATGCGAATCAACTAAATATTCCATTCTCTAATTATATCATACTGTCAGTCAAGATAGATTGCCGACGCGAGAATCGCACCATTCCACTACATTCCTGCTACATTTATGCCGCATTAAAAAGCCCCCGTTTCCGGGGGCAAGGAGGTATTATGAAACGACTTTACCGTTCACTTTTAGTGAGAATTCGCGAAGTCCCTCGAAGCAAACAGTGGGAGTAATCCCAGTTTCCATCTCGTACTCAAGAGCGGCGTCCACTGCTGCCTGTCGGGTCTTCGTAAGCCTCATCAGTTTGCGGTAATGATGGCGCTTGGGACCTTCCGCCACTTCGCGTTTAATCATTCGGCTCACCAGCTGTGCATCTACCGGTTTATCTGCGCCAAAAGCGGTCAGCCAGATTGGATCTAATTGCCTGCCACTATCATTGAGCGAATCATTTTCGACTTCTTCGAATCCTAGGCTATAATTCGGCTCGCCGATATTTTCGAATATTATCATCTTGTTAAAAATAAAAGATGTCTCAGGGATGGATATTAGTCGATAGAAATCTTGTACCATCGGATGTCTCCAAAATTCGGCATGCGTAATCACGCGCTTCATACGGAGACGGTTCCTTGAACGGTGGTTCCCCCAGGAAGTTACGAGGTCGGGCTCCGAAAATGGATCAATTACCCAGTAGTCCCCCAGAAACTCCACCTGTACCCATGCACGCAACTGGAGTTCGTTGCTTTGCGTCTCCACATAGCCAATTTCCAGCGTGCTACGTTTATAGGATTTCAGCGTCAGCATCATTAGCGCCGCCGCTTCGTGTCCTAGCTCGTAGCCGACATATTTCGACATCCGCGGAAATAACCGTGTACTAAAATACTGCCATACACTATCGCCATTCAGGAATAAGTCCTTGCTTTCTTCGTGAATGAATCTTAGGATTAAATGCGGTATCACGGTGCTGTGGAAAAACCCTATCGTCTCCATTGCTGGCAGCGTCATTAGTGCAAAAGCCACATCTCCCTCGAACGGACTATGTTCTCCGGTTACGAGCATCACGATTGCGATTGTTATGCTGAGTATTGTAGCCACAATCCTACCGATGAAGACAATAAAAACGTACTTTCCGTCGCGGACTCTTCTCTCCAGATGGCCGGTCTCTTTATTCCCTTTCTCTTTTTTCATAACATCACCTCCAATTTTTAATGTACAAAAATACCCCCTATAACTTAATTATACCACACTTATGTCTAAAAGTCAAACTAGACTTTATGCTCGCGATCGCTTTCGCGTTCTTGACTTTGTTTGCTTACACCTCTAGACAAACCCTCACATAAGTGGTATAATTATACGCATGACTTTAAATAAAGATTTAATCAGAAACGTTGCCATCATCGCCCACGTCGACCATGGCAAGACTACCCTTGTGGATGCGCTTTTGAAGCAGTCCCATACTTTTCGTGACAACCAAGCCGAGATGAATCAGACTCTCATCATGGACTCAATGGATCAGGAGCACGAGCGCGGTATCACTATTACCGCCAAGCAGACCTGTGTCTACTACGACGGCTACAAGATTAACATCATCGACACCCCCGGTCACGCCGATTTCTCGGGTGAGGTCGAGCGCACGCTTAATATGGCCGATGGTGTCCTTCTTATCGTGGATGCCCAGGAAGGTCCGATGCCGCAGACCAAATTCGTCCTTGAGAAGGCCCTCAGTCTTGGCCTGAAGCCAGTAGTCATCATCAATAAAATCGACAAACCCGCCGCCCGCATCGACGAAGTCCTCGGCGAGGTGGAGAGCCTCTTCCTCGAGCTTGCCACTGACGAATCTCAGCTGAATTACCCAGTATATTATGCTATCGCTCGCGAAGGCCGCGCCGGCAAGACTACCGACCTCGACGACGATCTTCACGTGATTTTCGATGCTATTATTAATGACATCCCGGCGCCCTCTGTCGACCCGGACCACGCGTCGGCTCAGCTCCTCGTAGCCGCCCTCGCCGCTGATAATTATCTCGGTAAGTATTGTATCGGCAAAATCTTCCGCGGCCGCTTGAAGAAGGGCCAAACTGTCACAATTATGAGCACGAAAGATACTTCCAACGTGGGATCTTTCGCGACGACGGGAGCGAACGAGAGTGAGCTCGCCCGTAACGACGGGACGAGCTACCGGTGCCCGAGTGGAAGTACTATCGTGCGCAAAAAGGCCAAGATCGAGCAGCTTTTCATCTACAAAGGCCTCGGCCGCGAAGAAGTCGACGAAGCTATCGCTGGCGACATCGTGGCACTAACTGGTGTCTCTGAAGCCAACATCGGCGACACTATTGCGACGGGTGACAACCCCGAAGCTTTACCTACCATCGAGCTCGAAGCTCCGACCCTCTCTATCTATATCGGCCCCAATACTTCCCCGCTCAAGGGTAAAGAAGGTGAGTTTACCACTTCTCGTCAAATCGCTGAGCGCCTCGAGAAAGAGCTCGAGACGAATATCGCTCTTAAAATCCAGCCAGACGGCCTCGGTTATAAAGTATCTGGCCGCGGCGAATTGCATCTCTCGGTTCTTATTGAGACGATGCGCCGCGAGGGTTACGAACTCGAAGCTGGCCGCCCCGAGGTAGTCTACCGTGAGGTGGACGGCCACAAAGAGGAGCCGGTCGAGTCACTCACCATCGAGGTGAGCCCCGAGTTTGTCGGTGCTGTATCTCAGGAGCTAGGCATCAGAAAGGCCGAGCTAAAAAGTCAAGAGCTCACCACCTCTGGCAACACCCGCTTCGTCTACGAGATTTCTACCGCCGCTCTCATCGGCCTTCGCAATAATCTCCTCACCGCCACTAAGGGTACAGTGATTATGTCAAGCATCCCGGCCGGTTATCGTCCAGTCGATTCCAAATACAAGCCAGAGCGTAACGGCGCCCTCGTCGCCTTCGAATCTGGTGTTTCTACCTCTTATGCCCTCGATGCGGCTCAGGCTCGTGGTATCCTCTATATTCCGCCGCAAGTCCCTGTCTATCAGGGCATGATTGTCGGCCTCTCCAACAAGAAGGACGACCTCGATATTAACGTCTGTAAGGAAAAGCAGCTTACCAATATGCGTACGCACGCCTCTGACGGTGCTATCCAGCTTACCCCTTACACTCAGCTCTCTCTCGAGCAGTGTCTAGACTTCCTCTTGGACGATGAGCTTCTAGAGGTCACCCCGAAGACCCTGCGCCTTCGCAAACGCCAGCTCGACCCAGTGAAGCGCAAGCGCGAGTCTCGCGCCTAGGCTTTTGTCTTCCGACGCGCCATGTGCGTCGCACCAAAAAGACCAGTCTTAAGGACTGGTCTTTTCATAGCCTATCTTCTATCTGCGGCTTCGTTTGTAAACAAATGCCGTAATTCCACCGGCCAGTACCAGCGTGCTCATAGTTGCGGCCACGCGTACTGCCACTACCGCTCCGGACCCATCTTTTCCAAACATACCCGTATCAGGAGCAGTCACACTCTCACTGACTGTCCGCGAAGCAATCGCGTAGTTCGAGAAGCTGGATGTAGTAAAAGTGATAGTCCGGTTCTCTGCATCATAGACCGTATCAATCACCTCATATGTCCCATCATGCTTCTCGTGGACAATTACGATATCATTCCTGTCCACATCATCTTCGAGCGCAAGAGTAATAGTAGCTGGCTCGTTGAGGTCACGCACGCGCTCATTCCACGAATCTTCGTCAGTTCCCTGACAAGTTGAGCCGCCACGGCAAGTCATATTATAAAGCGAGATGTCTAAGTAATTCTTCACTTCATATTCGCCCGCCGCTTCTTCGAATGCTGCTTTGTTCTCGTCATCGAGCTCTACATCGGCCACGTCAAGTCTTGCCGAGCCGTGGCTTAGTGTCGTTTGTCCGTCCCCCAGGTCAATCGACCCGCTAGTCACTAGCTCAGTCTTCGAGTTCAATACGTTTTCTACTGGCACTACGTCTGCTTTGAAATATGCCGCACCCCCAGGCACCTCAAAGGTGAATTCGCCTACACCATCATCGGACGTGGTAAGTTCTGACATATTTACATTCATTACTTGGTATCCGTAATCTGGAGTCACCCTCATCGTGATGAGCGCGCCCGCTGGCACCACTAGCGAGCCATCATCGTAAGTCTCGCTACCACTGCTAAACTCCACGAACGGACATTCCGTAGAATTTCCATCGCAGACGTAGTCTACGCCGCCTAAACTAAATGATACGCTCACTGGCTCCATCTTAGCATTGCCGATGTAATCTTCCCCGTCGGCCTGCGCTGGGTCCGCCGTCCAGAGAAAGTTGCCTATGTGATGTACTTCATTTCTCGCCGTGGCAACAGTAATGTTGTAAACGTCATCATCGGCTCTTGCGAACTCTTCAGTAAACCTCACGATCTGCCTATCATAATGTTGTAGATACGACAATTGATCGTCATAATCGATATAATCTGCCACCGTTATTACCTGACCATTCACTGTGATGTCTCCGACAAACTTCATATGCCACAAAGTTCCAAAAGTCACCGCCACCGTGTCCTCATCTACTTCGTCGACAAAAATCGCACCATCTTCTTCGCTGAGTCCAGTCACATTCACGATGAAATCACCGCCAGGTTCTCCCGGTTCGCCGCCACCATTTTCCGAATATGGATTAAAAGAAACATGGGAGACTTGTGCCGGCGCCACATAATTAGCAGTATATACATATTTCTTATGCGTACCTTCCCAATCCTCAATCGGGCCAGCTAGCTGCAAATCAAACGCGCCAGAGCCACCACCAGTACGAATTCCTACATTATCCTTTACCTCGTCATTCGGGATATGAAGCTCGAAAGTCATAAAATATGAGTCATCTTCACTAAAATACCTGTCAGCAGCACCAAAGTCTTTTCCGTCAATCGTGAAGCTAGTCACCCAATCAGCATTGGAATCTACGCTCGCAGTGAGTTCGTAGCTTCCTGTACCATAATCAGTGGCAAAAGCCCCGACTGCCGGTATAAAATTCGCCAAAAGCATCCCCACACCCGCGCCGAGCGTGCCGATTCGTTTTAATAGTCTATTCATGATTACTCCTAGGATTATATTATCACCATTATATCATAGCGCTTATTATTTGCAATATTTTTCGGCTTATTCGCGGCAAAATCCTCGGCTTCAGCCCTAGCGGCGGCCTCCTTTGCCTCATTGAACGCATCCAAAACCAGTCACCAATCACCACTCACCAGTCCTTGACAAATAACGAAATCTGTGATATAATGATAAGATATGGCAAAACACAAATCTTTAAACCGTGGTATCTATGAGCCTGAGCGTTGTTGGGTAGGAGATCAGCACAAAATATGCTATCCCACTCGCGAAGAAGCCGAGCTGGCTGCGCGTGTCGCCGAGTATGACCACCATATTGGCACTCATCTTGGCATCTATAAATGCGAATATGGCGACCATTATCATCTCACCGCTAGCAGCAACTAATATCATCTCACCGCCAGCGGCAACTAATACCCCTCAAGAAATTAATCGACAGCACTCACCTAGTACTGCCCACCCTCATCGTCCAGCACGACTAATTGTTCGCGTCCAACCAGACTTCACTACGCCCGTGTCGGGTGTTTTTGGTATGATAATATCAGCACCCCGACCACTTGCTCTTTCTGTATTTTCTCCATTGGTCGCCAGTGTATCTGGCTTTTCTTCTTCAGCTACTGAAATTTCTAATTCATCCGCGCCACCCCTTCTTGTTTCAGATAGCGCCACCACGCGCACTGTATTTTTTATGGCTCTGTCCAGCTCATTTACTACGATTTCATTTTCACTACTTCTCCCGATCACTGCGTCATTCACCAAGACAAGCACACTTTCATAATCGCCACTAAGAGTAATCGTCGCGGCATCATCAGCAACTTCGGCATTTACAATTTGCACGCTTGGCAACACCTCTTCATCATCGTTATACTCCACTTTGGGCAGCGAATCGTATCTGTTCGCGACGTAGTCAGTCAGCTCTATCTCATCCTCTCCGATAATTGCTAGTTTTCCATCAGTATCAGCTACTAAGTTCCCATAATATGACGCCGCTCTCTCGTTCGTCACCACATAGAAGTTTACCGGATCAATCTCTCTTGATAGTCTCACCACATCATCATAGGTCACGCCATTCTTGTCTGGCGAATGGAAAGACGCATCGGTTAGTACTACGAGCGATTTCGTCGCACCATCATCCCACTTCAGCTCTCGCATAATAGATTCCGAAGACGCGAGTACCGATTCCGGCCAGTCATAATTGTTGAAATTGTGCACTACGATATCGTTGACTCCGAGTTTTACTGTCTCCACGGTGCAGCCGTCAAAATCACATATTTTTATCAGCCGATTACCTTCCCCGTCATCGTAGTCTCGAAAAATATACACCGCCACTTTTCCGCCCGTGTCAAATGTTTTATTCGCAAGCCGAATCGCCTCTCTTTTGTATTGCTCAATCATACGCTCCATTGATTCTGAGCCGTCGATCATTAGTACTGTGTTCTTCAAGCCAACTCGCAGTTCCACATCATAATAATCTAGAATCTTATTCACCACTGTTTTTGCGACATCGTCATAAATGTTATCCGATGTGTACGACACGTGACTATTAAGGCTCAGATAAGACGAACAAAACAAGTCGTATTTATTGCACCAAGTTCCAAATTTCCCAGCATATCCCAGTGGCTGATAAGGCCGATAACTCCCGAGTAGTCCCTCATACGCCCGGCAATCTGGTACATATGCTCGGTATTCTGATAGGTTATCTCCAAAACACGCCGCTGGAATCAAGCCTTCGCCCTCTGGTAAATATATTTTGGGATCGCCGACGGCCGCCGCGTAAATAATTTTCTCTGGATTCAGACTATGTATCGCCTTGCTTACTGCCATTGCGCCCTGCGAATAGCCTACCAGCACATATTTTGTATTCCTACATCGTCCGTGATTAACTTCATTTTCTAGCATCGCAACTCCGGTGTCGACACTTGCCCCGAATTCATACGCATCCCCTGCTCCAAAAGCCGCCCCGAGAAGCGCGAAGATATTATCTGCCCCGATTCCCTGCGCCGGATAAGCGAGATTGTCGACCTCTAGTACCTTATTCCCCTCAAAAAAGTCAATATCCGCAGTGTATTTATTAATCCCGGCCACCAGTGCATCATAATTCTCATCTCCGACGAGTGGCGATCCTGAGCCACGCAAGAATTCTACTTTCACTTTCGGACAAGTGTTTTCGCCACTTGTTGCCTTTGCGAGTCCGCTCGCATTGATGCCGATAAGCAGCATCATTGCCAGAATAACTTTCTGCATTCTAATCACGATAGTCCTTGCTCGATGTTCTCTTATTCTCAACTTGCTAGTCTTGGGTCCTCTTGTTCGTATTTTTGTAGTTCTCTCCTTCATTCCGCTCCTTTAAAAGCTATTGCTTTTTTATTAAGTTTGATATATAATGAAATCAGCGAGATACTTACCTAGTATCGTAGCTCGCTGATTGAGGTAAGGGGATATTACCATTCAACCTGAATGGTAATATTTCTTCCCATGAATGTAATTATGAGTATGAATGAAAATTTCTTTCTCTTCATAATCCACCCTTTCTTACTTAATCGATTATCATAAGCAAGGGACTTTCACTAACAGTGACTAGGATGCCTGATCTAAGCCCCCTCGCAGTTGTGGAGGGCCCACCGGGCTTAATCTGTAAAAGTTCATGGGCACCTCGCCTCAATCTACCAGTATTACTATCACATTGGATTTTAAAAAACAACCCCCCATTATAGATTTCGATCACCATAAGTGTTTTACTATCTGTTATTTTAAGGTTTACGCTTTTGCTTAAAAAATACAACGCCGTGAATTTTTTACGAAAAACGCATTTTTTTACGCATCTCGCTCTGCTTAAAAATTACAACATTATGTCACTCATTCGCAATAAAATACGAAATATGATCCACTTCTATGTTATAATTAAATAAAATGAAGAAACGCTTAATCGGAGGTATTATGGAACAAAAACAACTCGAATGGGACCGCTACTTCATGGATATTGCTGAAACTGCCGCCAGGAAAAGCAAAGACCCTTCCACCAAAAACGGCTGCGTCATCGTGGATGTCAACAAACGTGTCGTGTCGCTCGGTTATAATGGTATGCTCCAGGGGGCCGACGAATCCAAGATGACCCTCTCCGAGCGCCCCATGAAGTACTACTTCTCGATTCATTCCGAGATGAACGCCTTGATTTTTGCTCGTCGCGACCTCACCGGCAGCACCCTCTACAACCCCATCGCCACCTGCGAGAATTGCCTCAAGTACTGCCTCCAGGCCGGCATCAAACGTTTCGTGTACAGAGAGCTTCGTGTCCACTCGCACTCCACCGACCACCAACACTCTATGACCAATGTCGAGACCGACGAGGCCATTATTCGTTTACTTAGTTCCGTTCCAGACGTCCAAACACTAAACTTATCAAACGGCAAGACCTATATCGAGGATATCCTCGCGTCATATCCAAGCGATTCCCCCGAGTACGCCCGCCTTTCTCGCTGGGTGTAATATTCTTCAAAAAAGTCCTTGACACTCAAAAAATGTTCGTGCTATAATAAAAATGCAAGAATCAATTAGTTCATCGATAAGATACTTGAATAATCAAGTAAATTAGATAAAACACAGAATAGGCATCATTAGGAAGCTTCAGTGTTTTATCGGGTTAATCTTGATGAAATAATTGATTCTTGCACCTAGTGGTGCCTATTTTGTTATAGATATTCCACTTGTGAAAATGTGTACCAGATGAATCTGTCTCCCGACCTAGCCGTTCAGCGTTAGGTCGCGAGAAATCGTGTACTACACTTACAAGAGAAATCTCATCAATCAGGCCCCAAACAAAAATAATAAAGTGAGGCAAGGATGAACAAA
>CAZZAI010000026.1:0-13048 GCA_964652665.1 uncultured Candidatus Saccharibacteria bacterium | reverse complement strand
GGAGGGTGACATTTTCAGGCGATAAAAGGGGTGACATTTTCAGGCGATATTGACATACCAAAACCACTCCTAGATGACAAAAGGAACGATGTTTTCAGGCGATATCGGCATGCTGAAACTATCCCCGGACAGAAGCCAACTTCGGGGATAGTTTCAACTCAAAAATTACGCAATCTCTACAAGCTCATATTCACGAGAGCCAAGACCGAGAGATTCGGCATAAGGTAAGATCTCTCGTCCAAGACGTGAATCGATGCGCTCCTCTAAATCTTTCGCCCCCGGGTCTGCGGAGGCCCAGATCATATCGATGAATGCCTGGTCATTTGCCACTGGGTCGAGAGAACCGACAATGCCTAAATCCGCCATAACAGGATCACCTTGATGTGCGTCACAATCACAATCTAGAGATAAGTTATTCATAACGGTGATATAGACGATTGGTTTTCCCTGCTCTTTTAGATAATCCGCCACTGCGGTAGCGGCTTCTGCCATTGACTCAATAAAATCAATCTGCTCATATGGTAATTCCCAAGCTTTGTCGGGATCGGCAGATTGTCCGCAAGAATGAATATAAGCCTTGCCGTTACGGGAGGCGATACCGATTGATTGATTCTTGAGGTTAGCGCCGAAGCCGCCCATAGCGTGGCCCTTGCCGTGCGCGAGGTTAATAATGGCGTCGTAGTTTGAAAAATTCTGACCGACAATATCATATTCTAGATGTTTACCATTCTTTACTGGGATCTTGAACTCTCCCTCGGCATCCATAATATCTACTGGCGCAAAAGAGGTGAAACCGTGCGCCTCAGCGACCTTCAGATGGTCGGCGGCAGTGTTTCTGGCGCCTGGATAAGCGGTATTACATTCGATAATGGTACCATTTAATGATTTTACGAACGGACCGATCAAATCCGCCTTGAGATATCCTTTGGCGCCATCTTCGCCAGTAGAAACTTTTACACCAATGCGTCCAGATAAATTAACACCGAGAGCTGAATAAATTTTTTGTAAGCCTGCTGGGCTAATATCTTTTGTGAAAAAAACTTTTGCTTTTGACATTTTTACTCCTAATAAAATAATAACACATTTTGCATGAAAAGTGTGATTTATCACCGCCTAAGAAGGCGTTATTTCTTAACGACTTTTTTAGTGACGTCGAATTTTTCCATATAGCGACCGAGCATCAGACGAGTCTGGGCATAGAACGCGGCGAGCGACTGATACAGAATTGAAGTAATCGGCATCAAGATCCACTGAAGAATCATAAGGAGATTCTTGCCTTTACGATATTTGGCGGGACGACGTGGCAACAATTTGAAAGAAACGAGAATAGAAACGATAAGACCGATGGAGGCAAAAGTCTCGACAACGCTAACAATATTCGGCAGATTGAACGCCACCATGGAATGTGCGGACCAGTTCATAATCATCGGAACCCAACCGCCAAATGCAACGATAGGCGCGAGGATGGCAAGCGTAATATGTCCATCAAGCAATCGCCAAAACTTCGGGAGCAGTTGCCAAAGAGGCATACCGCGACGCTCTTTGCTGGAAAAAAGTCGTGAGCCAACATAGGCGACATCCGATGCGCCATAATACCAGCGACGCACCTGAACGAATTGAGCCTTGATGGTCTTCCAGAGCGTTTCGTCAATTACGGCGTCTTGATAAATAGGGATGCGGATCGGTAAGACGGAATAATCGCCGCCAAAAAAGAACAACGAGCGCCAGTACTGATGGCCGTCTTCGACGATAGTGCGCTTGCTCCAGAAATCCATAGCCTTCAAAGCTTGGAGTGGCTGAGAGTGTGAAGCGAAATTTCGCAAAGAGTGTGGACGCATGGTAGAAATGACATTAAAGAATGAGTTTGAGACAGCAATGACGCGAGTGGGCGCTGGTGCGTCCCAGATATTATTCATAAATAACGAAACTGGTTGGTAGCTTAGGCGCTGACGATTCGGATGAGTAATAAATTCGTATGCGACCGAGTCGAGATACTTTGGTGCTACGCGGTTGTCAGAATCTAGAGTAGTAACGATAATATTCTCAATTGGTAGATGATGCTCCTCTACATAGTTAGATAGATAGTGGCCAGCATAGGTGAGGTTTGGACCCTTGCCGATAACTTCGCCCTTCAGATTCGCCGGATGCTTAACAAGAAGAAAATCTTTAAAAAATGAGCGGTATTTTTTCTTCAAAGTAAGCGCGGTATTCTCCATCGCTTCCCCACCGCGCTCCTCATAAGCAAGCGTAAAAATAATATGATCGGCGGAAAAAGTAGATTTTAATACTGCTTGAATCGACGGCTCAAGAATTTCGATGCCCTCGTCATAGGCAGTCATAATGATAGCGTGATAGATTTTCTCTGGCTTGATGTATTCTTCGGGCATTGCAATCATGAATTTGAGGTTCTCGACGTGCTCGTTAAAATGGTAGCTTTTATTATCATCGTCGCGAATACGCTCATATGCTTCATGTGGGTTTTTTAAATCTTCAACTCGCCCATGCCAGTCTACTCGACCTGCACGCTTCAAGACTTCATATCCTTGAATTGTGCGAAAAGCCGTGCCGACTGCTTTGACCAAGGTAGAGGCGATAATAATGAATAAATAAATTGCGCCGGCGACTGGGTCGAGCCAAGAGAGTAGAAAAAGCAAAATGATAGCCCCGTATGAGGCCGCTCCGGGCAAGATTTCAAAAAAGCGGTATATTTTAGTACGCTTGCCCTGAGGAATCTCTAGATCTTTGTTTTTCATGTCTACTAACCCTGTGCGATAAGCCGTATTAGGACAATAAATGCGCCGACGATTAGTCCAGTAGTCGTAATGATGAAGAATTTAGTCATACCGGCGCCCCTTTTATGAAAAATCTTTAGTGCGATGAGATTATGAATGACACCAAATATAATAGCAAGAATCGGAAATACTAGCATCTCAGTCCAAGCACCATCGCGATAGCCACCGATGTCGCCATAACCAATTTTAATCATCGGGCTTGCTGGGCTTAAATGGATAATTCCAAAAACCATCAAGACGATAGACGCGACTAAGTTTATCAGCATCAAAATAAGGGTGAGTCGTTCTTCGTAATAGATTTTTTTAAAGTCTTCTGGAAAATCCTTCATATACAATCGCTTTATTGCTTGGTCAATTTTTCAACGACGGCATTAACTTGCTCAATATAGACGATGTCGCCAACAATGCCGATAATGCCCGCCACAATCATCATCCAGCCGATGAGCTGCATAACTGCTCCAGTATTAAACGTGACAAATATACCGACAGCAAGGACAAGAATGCCAATGATGAGAACGTACTTCCACGCACCAATGCCGGCAGAATGAAGCTTGACGGCAGTATTGATACGGACTAATGCCTCGTAAACCATCCAAATGCCGATAACGATACGGAAAATATTCGCGATATCATCACCGACGACGATAGCCGCGATACCAATCAAAATAGAAACAACCCCCATCAACAAATCATTATTAAAGAAATCATTTTGGCCGCGTATGACAAAATAATTAATGACGCGGTAAATCCCGATAGCGATAAGAATGACGCCGATCACGTTTGCTATAACGATAGTAGTAATATCTGGCCAAACCACTATCAAAATACCGAGTATAACAGTCGCGAGCGACTCAATCGCAGCAACCCATGCTGTTTTCTTAATATTCCAACTGATTTGCTCGATTGGGCGTTTGATAATTTCCACCTTGGACATGATTTTCTCCTTTTATACTTACAATTATATCACAAATGTGCTATAATGTAAGTACTAGCCGATGTAGCTCAGTTGGTAGAGCAGCTCATTCGTAACGAGCAGGTCACAGGTTCAAGCCCTGCCATCGGCTCCATTTTTGTTTAGACGATTGATTATTTTAGAACGAGCGTGGGCGGTAAATATCTTGTCAAGCCACGATGATTTCGCGGTTTGATGCTTGGATGTCAGAATCTCGACGATGTCGCCGTGTTCGAGGCGATGGCTGAGATTGCTCATTTTGCCGTTAATCTTGACGCCAACTACATGGTCGCCAATTTCAGAATGTAGGCGATAGGCAAAATCGAGCGGCAGGGAGCCTTGCGGCAGGTCAATAATATCACCCTTTGGAGTATAGACGAAGATACGGTCAGCGAAAAGATTGAGCTTGAGCTTTTTGAGATCGACTTTTTTACCCTCACGAAGCCGCGCCGCAGTCATCTGAAGCTCGGTAATCCAGAGGAGGTTGGTGGGAAGATGCTCAATTTTCCCTTTCTTGTAATTCTCCGTCAGTTTTTGCTCATTGTAATAAAAACTAGCAGCGAGACCATGCTCGGCATATTCATGCATCTCATGTGTGCGAATCTGGAATTCGATAACACGCTTGTCTTTCGTGATGACGGTAGTATGCAAAGACTGATAACCATTTTGTTTTGGCATAGCAATATAGTCTTTAATGCGGCCACCCATTGGAGTGTAAAGAGAATGAACGATCCCGAGAGTAAGATAGCAATCAGTAATATCATCGACGATAATACGAAGAGCGGTGAGATCATAGATTTCACCCATGTTCTGATTATGCTTGGCGAGTTTCTTGTGGAGAGAGTAAACGGATTTCACACGACCGGAAAGTTCGAAATTGATTTTTTCCTTTTTCAAAGCAGCGGAAATTTCTGATTCTACTTTATTGAGGGATTTTGCGGCGGAGCGATTGTATTTTTCGATTTTTGATTTCAATTCTTCGTAACGTTTCGGATCAACATAGCGAAAAGATAAGTCGGCCATCTCGACGCGGAGCAAGCCCATATTTAAACGATCAGCGAGTGGTGCGAAAATTTCAAGAGTTTCTTTAGCGATTTTCTTCTGCTTGTCAGGAGGAAGTGCCGAGAGAGTACGGAGATTATGTAAGCGGTCAGCGAGCTTAATAATGAGGACGCGAATATCGTCGCCAAGTGCGATCATGAGGCGAAGAAAATTGTCCTTGGTCTCAGGAAGATAAGTATCGATATCACGCATGCCATTGCGCGCGGTAGAAAGCTTGGTGACGCCATCAACTAGAAAAGCAACTGACTCGCCAAATTCTTTCTTAATATCAGACAAGGTAAGATTAGTATCTTCGATGGTGTCATGCAGAATACCAGCGATGACAGTATCCTCATCCATTCCCCATTCTTCGAGAATCTTTTTGACGGCAAGGGGGTGAATGATATAAGGCTCGCCAGTCTTACGAAATTGACCTGCGTGGGCGGCCTTGGCCATTTCGGCAGCCCGTTTGACGCGCTCAGTATCCTGATGCTCTTGTTTCATATATATATTATATATTATTTTCGGCCAAATAGACCTTTTTTCGGCTTGTTCTCTGGTTCTTCAGACATTTTCTTGAGAAGGCGCGCGATTTGGTCGCGGAGCTCGGAGTTGTCATCGCGGACTTTTTGCTCAGAAGAATAGACATCACTAAGCAGCCCCTCAAGCTTGTCGAGACGCTTTTCAAGGGCGGTAAGTTTAGCGGAATTTGATTCGAGATTTTTGTCATTCTTAGAAATCGCATCGTAGATTTTGGCTAGACTTTTTTCGAGCGAAGAGATACCTACTTTCAAGCTAGCAGCAGTCTTTTCATAATTAGAAATAGCAGTAGACACGGCTCTCAGATCATCAAGGATGGTCTGAAGCTCCGCAGATTTGGCCTTCAAAATTTCTGTATCAGAGTGTAAAAATGAAATCTTTTCAATTGTTTCTTCAGTGCTGAGATTGTAAAGGCCACTGATATATTCTTCAATACTGACGATGACTTTTTGGATGTTAGATGTTAATTTTTCAATATTACTTGATGCCGCTTCAAATTTATCTTCGGCGGCGCTGAGTGATTTGGTGGTTTTTTGATATTTGCCGATTTCGGCGTAGATATTGTCGAGAGCGTCCAAAAGCTCTTTAGAACGCTTTTTGTAGATTGATAACTCTTGCTTGGTGGTTTTATCTTTGTCCATAGTAATTCTCCTTTTTTAGTTTGCTAATGATATTTTGAACTTGGGTGAGATATAGCTGCTCGATGATGGGCTGATGGAAGCTCGGCGGAAGCACATCGATGATTTCCTCCCTGAACTTTTGTGACGCGGAAGTAGCGAAGCTGACAAGAAAAGTAATATAAGTATCAGAAGATGGACATTTTTGGTAAGTAGTTTTAATAATGCAAAGGAGAGTGCCCTCGATATACGGACGCGGCAAAGAATACATCAGTATCGCTTCGTCGACAACGTGTTCTAGATTTGCCGCTACACTGCCTGGGTCGCTACTGAGAGTCAGAATCTCGAGCATATTTGTAAAGATGCCTAGGCCTGGATGGCTAGAATGGGATTCGCGAAGACGCCTTGCCTCGGCAAGGACGGAGCCGTATTCTTTTTGCGAGAGACGCGAAATAATGTCAACCATCACGTCTAAGTTGGTATTAGCATCGAGGATTTTGTAAAGTAGTTTTTCGTTGTCACTGCTTAGGTATTTCTGAATCTCTTCGCGGATGAAAGCGTCTTGGCCAGTAGGAGTCGAAATCTGGGCAGCGCGGTCGGCTAGCCGCAACATATTATCAGTGGCGACGAGACGATTTTTGCCAATCACACGGGCGGAGAAATCGAGCAAAGTCCGTGCGGCAAATTTCGCGAATTCGCTGGGCGAAAGACTGGTGGCCTTGTTAAACTTGGCCCGCTCATACTCCTCCTCGCCCGGGCGATAGCGCGAAACGTATTGAATAAACGAGTCGATGATGCGCGCACGATCAAAATCTGGGATGTCGAGCTCAAATTCGTAGCTAGTCGATTGGTATTTAATAATGAAATATTCATCGATGATGTGTAGCAGACGAAGTTGATAAATAACCTTAGTGTAATCAGGATCGCTCGGCTTCAGTGCACGAGGGAGAGTAAGATTAATACGCTTGGCCTTTAATGTACCGAGCTGGTCAATGGTTCTGTTCGACGCGGCAGCGGATGTATCTAAATCGTAATTACCACTCAGGAGGAAAATCTGATTCGACATATCGTCGCGAACGCCCTTAATACCGCCTAACTCCATGACGTCGTGGTTGACATAATCAGCATTACGAACGGGGTCGGCGTTGGACAGAATGATATAGCTCGTAGCGTCACGCCCATCGCGGCCGGCACGGCCAGCTTCCTGATAGTAGGCTTCGATTGAAGATGAAAAACCATAATGAATGATATAACGAATATTGGGTTTGTCGATACCCATGCCAAAAGCTTTGGTCGCTATCATGAGATTCTTGGCGTTGGTCTTAAAATCGTGGGCGTTTTTTGCCATGGTCCCACGCGAATTGTCGCCGGCGGTATAGAATTTTACAATGGAATCCTTTGATTCAGGGAAATGTAATGTCAGATAATTGTAGACGCTGTCTACCCCAAAAGGAGTATTACTAGACTTGTATTGGCAGAAAATGATACCGGCGGTCGATGATTCCCCATTACTCATAAGTAAGTTTTCAAAACCACGCTCTGCGCATTGTTCTGGAATGGTGGAAGTGAGCAGCTTTTCTAGCGCGGCTGGCTTTGACTTGAGGTCAGCAGAAATAACTCGAAAATGGAGCTCAGGACGATCAAAATCGTGCGGACGCACCAAGGCATCGTCAGCCAAAATATTCAGATCGTTTCGCATATCACGAAGAACTGTATCACTAGCAGTGCCAGTGAGTGCCAAAACTACCGGCGGAATGCCATTATGCAGGAACAATCTGCGGCTGCGCTCGGCAATGCTAAGATAGGAAACGCGAAAATCGTGCCCCCATTCGGAAATACAGTGAGCCTCGTCTAAAGCTACGAGTGGAAAAGCCAATCCGTGATCGATTGCTTGGTGTAAAATGTTATGGAATTCCTTCATACACATACGTTCTGGCGTAACATAGACAATAGCATAAGCGCCAGATATAAGAGCTTCCTCGACATGGTTAACTTCCTCTCGCGATAAGTCGCTAGAAACGAGCGCTGCCGTACTAAAGCCACGCCAATGTAAGTTCTCTACCTGATCGGCCATGAGAGAGCGAAGTGGTTCAATCACTATCGTACAACCTGGGCGAATGTAAGATAAGAATTGATAAACGATAGATTTACCAGAGCCGGTAGGCAAAAGTACGATAGAATCTTGCCCACGCAAAGCGCGGATGATGCCATCAATCTGCTTGTCGCGAAAGGCTGGAAAGCCAAAAATATATTCGAGTAAGCCTTCTAGCACCTTTTTATCTGGAGAATCTACTGTGGGGATGAGCGGATAAGCGTGGTCGAAGTTAATCGTGCTACCACGAAAGTTGATGGGACGGAAGAGGATGTTTAGCTGGAGCTTGGTCGAGCCGATGGTGGGGTTTTCGGAAATAATGATGTCGGCAGACTTGGCCTGTTTAACATATTTAGTGCCTTCCAAAATTGGTGACTCATCGTAGAGTTTTGCAAAAAGCGAATCGAGATATTTCAAATCTGCGAGTGCGGCGGCAAGGACTTCGTCGGCATGCTCGAAATCGACATAACAATCTTTGGCAAAGTGAATAGATTGGCCCGACAAATCATGATTAGTAGCGGCTTCGAGAAGGCAAATCTGGAAAATGTGAGCGAGCTTCACGGCGACGAAATAATTTTGATATGGGCGCGGGAGGTAACTGGGCCTTACTTTGTAGGTCTCTTCGAGATAATCAAAAAGCCGCTGAGTGGCGGGACCCGGGGCGGTTAGCTCAGAATCAGGAATGCGAAAAGTCCGGATACCTTGGTTCAAAAGCAATGCGTCACGCTCGGCGTCGCTACCTTGATGGGACTCATGAGAAAGATCATCAATCTCGATGACAATAGGCTGCCCGTGAGTCAATAAAAAATCAACCCGGCGATCGTCTTTTACATCCCCGTCCACTAAAGACGAGAATAAGACCTCTGGAATAACGTCATAAAGAAACTTCGGGCTGCGCGAAAGTAAAAACGGGCACAATATCTGGCGATAAAAATATGCTTCGGGGCAGAGGCCGCCAAGCTCGGTACGCGGAGTGCCATCATGGAGCTCATCGGGAATGATTGATGAATAATTAGACTCGTAGATATCGCGAAATTTCTTGATAATAGTAAGGGGATTATCATCCATATTATCTTCTGCGTCAAAAGTTTCTGCGCCGGTCAATCGCGCTATAGTGCGCTCGAGCTCGGGAGAAAGACAGGTGACATGACCGCGCAAAATCACTTTCTTCATGAGGTGAAGAATGAGGGAGCTTCTGGGGTTATCAAGGTGCGCAGAATTCGGCACATCGACGCGAAACTTGCCAAAAGATGAGCCAATATAATCTTCAAGAGAAAATGTGCCAGCTTTAGAAGTGATCTCATTGTCGAATTTTTTAAGCAAGCTAGCGGGAACAGCAATGGATTCGTAAAAATTCGTGTGATAGTTCTCGTGCCGGGGACGCGCGACGAATTTTGAGGCGATTTTATTCATTTTGGAGGAAAGCCTTGATGAGTTTGTCGACTTCGGCGGTGTTTTTACATTTAAAGGTAATCGAACGATTCCGAATGACAGTAGCGGCACCGTATTTAGCGGTCAAGGCATCCTCATCTTTGTGGTATTTGTTAAGCTTGGTGAGAGTGGCACTGGATTTCTTCTTGTTATCCTGGAAATAGCGCTCGACACGGCGCGAAGTCCAGCCCTCTTCGATGATGCGCGGAAGAACCTTGTGGATGACCTTCTCGTCGGCAGTAATGAGTGGGCGCATCACACCTTCTGAAAGCTTCTCTTTTACCATGATCTTCTTGACGTCGTCTGGGAGGTTGAGCAAGCGCATCGTGTTAGTAATGGAATACTCGGATTTGCCAACTTTCGCGGCGATGTCCTCGGCGGTCAGATTGAACTGTGACTGGAGCTTGGCGTATGCGGTAGCGAGCTCGATCGGGTTCAAATCTTCGCGCTGAGCGTTCTCGATAATGGAGAGCTCAAGGCGATTTTGAAAATCGAGCGAACGGACGATGGCAGGGATAGTCTTCTTCCCTGCAATTTTGGAAGCACGCCAGCGGCGCTCGCCAGCAACAATCTTGTATTTGCCGTCTTCCTTGGTGACGACAATCGGCTGTAAGACTCCATGCTCCTTGATAGAGGCGGCAAGAGCATTGATCGCTTCCTCGTCGAACTCATGGCGCGGCTGCTCTTCGTCGCGAACAATATCGGTCAATTTCAGATGCTTTAGCTCGCTCGATGTCTTGTCCTCTTTGGCGGTCAAATCAAACTCTTCATCGACTAAATCGGTTGGAATCAGAGATTCAAAACCACGACCAAGACCTTTTCCTAAACTCATTTTGTGCCCTCCTCTTGACTTTTAATGCGAAATGTGATATAATGGTAAAATATACTCATTTTATTCTCCCTTCGAGCTCTCTCGCGAATTCCTTATAGGCTTTGGCACCACGACTAAACTTATCGTAATCCCCTACTGGTACACCGTGGGAAGGAGCCTCAGCGAGGCGGACGTTGCGCGGGATCGTAGTTTTGAAGGTAAGTTTCTTAAAATACTTCTTGATCTCGATGAAGACCTGTTGAGAAAGTGAAGTGCGTTTGTCATACATCGTGGCGACAACCCCGAGAAGCTTAAGGTTCGGGTTGGCTGATTTCATCACTAGCTTCATCGACTCGAGAAGCTGAGCGACACCCTCAAGGGCAAAGAACTCCGTCTGGACAGGAAGAAGTAGATAGTCAGAAGCAATCATCCCGTTAACGGTAAGCAGGCTAAGAGACGGCGGGAGATCAATAATGATAACGTCATAACGCTCTTTCACGCTGTTAATAGCATCGCGAAGGCGAGTGAACCTACGCTCTTTAGCAGTAATCTCCACCTCAGTGTTCGCAAGCTCGGGAGTAGCTGGAGCGAGGTCGTAGTTCTTGTACTTGGTATGAAGAATAGTATCTGACAATGTAGCCGTGCCGGCGATAACCTCCGACATGGTGTGCGCGAGCTTACCATCGTTCTTGTCGATACCAAGGCCGCTCGTAGCATTGCCCTGCGGGTCGAAATCAATGAGAAGAGTACGTTTCTTGTCCTTGGCAAGATAATAGCAGAGGTTCACTGCGGTAGTCGTCTTGCCGACACCACCTTTCTGATTTGTCACACATATTACCTTCGCACTCATTATGCTTATAATTATATCATACTTTCGGTTTTTTGGGAAAAATCCAGCAAAAACCAGACCCTTCGGTCTGGTTCTTGAGAAATCGCGATATTACGCAATCTTGATAATCTGAATCTCGCTGTATTTCTGGCGATGGCCCGTCTCTTTGTGGACGCGCTTCTTGGAGTGATAGCGGATGACACGAATCTTGTCGCCCTTCACTTCTTCGGATACGACTTTAGCCGAAACCTTAACGCCTTTTACCGTAGGGGTGCCGACCGTGGTCTTATCACCGTCAATTACGAGTAAAGCATCAGTCTCGAGCTCTTTGGTGCCTTCCGGGAGGAGGTCCACCCGTAGGGTCTCGTTCTCTTCGACGATATATTGTTTGCCGCCGACGAGGATAACTGCTTTCTTCATATAATTCCTTTATTATTAACTCATATCATTATATCACAGGTTTGTGAAGATGTAAAGGGGGTGGGGCTGGGTTTGATGTGGGGTTAGAATTTGGTGCGGGGCTAGGTCTGGTGTGGGGTTAGATTTTGGTGCGGGGCTGCCCGGCCTAACGGCGCGAAGGCCAGAAGGCCTTGTATTTTTGCTTATGACGTGATAGAATTAAGGTACATTGGTTTTTATTCGGCTAGTATGTTACTGGCCGAGTAATTTTTTTGATCTTAAGTAGACCAAATAGGAATCGTATCTCAAGGATATTTTCCATCCAATATCTCCTTTCTCTCCGCGTTCACTTGTAAAACTGCAGCCCCGCATGATAAAAGTAGCATATCCTATTGCGAAAATCAACCCCCTATTATTAAAAATCGTGACATAAGCGTTTTACGGAAAGACCAAGATCTACTCCAATTCTACGCTGGCCTTAGTCGCTCCATCTCTCCGCATCCTCATCGCCGTGGACTTGTGTGACTAATGTAAATTTTACAAGATTCGTCAGGTGACGACGAAGCGAACGACCAAGCTCTACTCCAATTCTACGCTGGTTTCCTAGACAGGATAATTTTCACAACATTTTAGTGCTTCCCGCAATCTCACTACCCCATTTCTTCGCGGTGAGCGGCGCGCCGGGCAAATTCTAAGAAGTCCCGCCGGGACTGCGCCCGGGACTGTCCGGTACTCGTCTCGGGGGACTTCTTATAATTCACTCGGGCTTGCTCAATGCTCGGAAATGGAGCAGTGAAATTGCTCACAATAATACTATTAGGCATTAGTGATGCAGCGAATTGAGAAGCCGATGTAACCGTAGTTGTAACTGCTGCCACGAAATGTGCCATCGTCGCTGTTGTAGTCTAAGGCATAACGAAGCGTAGTATCATAGGCGGTAGCCGACCACCAGTAACCTCTTTCAGCATTAAAGAGTGAGCCATTGCCACCGTAATAACCGCCTGAAACTCCGTCGAAAGTAGTTAGACTAGCGGTAGCTTCCTGCCAACCGGAAGTAGTGTTACCTACCAATCTATTAATATCGGTGCCAGAAGTAGTGTTTGGTCCAGTAGGTAAGTGCCAGTTCTTCGGGCAGATATCTTGAGATGCTGTAGCGTCGTTAGAATCTGTAGATATGGTGCCAGCAGTGGCAGCGTAGTAGTTGTACCATACGCCAGTGTCAGCAGAGCCAGAATCATAGATGCAAGCATAATTGTATCCATTCGTATCATCGCAGTGGCCGGAATATGCACCAAAGCTACCAGCACTACTTGAGTCCAAGCTGTAATACGTTAGTGTTTTATCGGCAGTAACATTGGAAGTTGCGGTGGGGACAGATGTGCTGGTAAAGCGGAGATTTTGTGTCATCCAGACATCGCCGTTGATTTTCTTGACTGTATATGTATTGTTGTCGCGAGCGTCGGTGAGGGTTGTGGAGGTATTTTCCGCAGTGTTCGCGGCGATGGCGGGGGAGATTTCCTGCATGGTGGAGATGTCGGTGATGT
>CAZZAI010000025.1:0-13346 GCA_964652665.1 uncultured Candidatus Saccharibacteria bacterium | reverse complement strand
GTTTCATTACTCCTTTGGCATTTATAGTTGACGTTGATTTTTTATGTATGACTTTTGGCATATTTACCTCACTTTAGTTAATAGGGTGTGATGCCAAAAATGGCACCACTAGTGGGAATATCCAAATCTACCTATAGGTATAACCCATAGAACACTTGAAAGCCTAATGGTGCCATTTTTGTGTTCTATGAAATTATGTTGGATTAAACCAACTACCTTACATAGGTAAATTTAGATATTCCGCTATAATTGTATCGCAAAAAACGTAAGTTGTAAAGATATTTTGAATAAAAAAATGTTGTAAAATTTACAACACTTACGTGGTAATTACGGCAACAATCATATGTAGACAGTCAGGGAATCATGAGGCCCCAGGATAACAAAAGCCCCGGCTGGCAGCCGGGGACATTTGGCATAGTTTACTTGGTGAAATCACCGAAAGAGAAGTAGGACTCGTCCAGATAGAGGTAGCGGAAACGCTCAGGCTCGTAGACAATCTCCGAAGCATCATTGTTATCGAGCGAGGTAACCAGAATCGGCTCACCGCCATCCTGTTCCCAGAGCCGGTTCGCACAGACCGCCGCGAGCTCAGCCGGATCACCGTACTTCTCCTCAAGGACCGGACGAAGCCACTCAATCTCATTCACGGCTTCGTCGATCTTGTCGCGCTGCCGCATGAGATTTTCCCAGTTGAGGTCGAGGGAGAGCTGGGGCCTGGCCTTGGTGCCGCGATTAATCTCTTCCAGACTCTCCTCAGCTTCGGCGGTACGTTTCCGTTCGCGCTTCAGTAGAGCCTTTGGTGAGAAATCCAAGTATTCTTCCTCGTCGAGCTTGATCCCGCGCTTTAAGAGCTCCGTCTTAAAGAATCCCATCCATTTGATGGAGCTCTCGAGCTTTGGGAGTACGTACTTTTTGCTGTGACGGATGGAATCCGCCAACAGCGCTGGTGTTACCACTGTCATTTTACCCCTCCTCAAAAAATATTACACCCTCTCTTAGTAAACTATATATGAAGGTGCGTAGTGTAAAAAACACTATCTCTTATAATGATATCATACTTCGCTAATTTTGTCAATGTGTACGCTAATCAGGGTATTGCTTCATAATTCATTGCACCTCGGGAGCTCCGTGACGTGGTAATCGAAGATTATACCACGTCACTCCGCCTCTACAGCGGCCAAATCTGCCTGACGGCGACTTGGCCTTCATGTCCCTCGGTTGCAATTGAATTATGAAACAATACCCCATAATCAGTACGTGGCTGTTTTTGCTTGATTTTTTACAATAAAATACCCCCGTAAAACGGGGGTAAAAGGTGCGAGGAAAGTGAAGGTATAGTTTACCCCCGCCAGCGAGGCTCGAGCGGCTCGGCGTCAGGATCAAATGTCTCGTAGATTTCGGGGTCGAGGCCACTGTTGATGACTTTGAGATCGTCAAACAGCTCAGCGCCATAGCGCTCACGCGCAGCCGTAGCCGAGAAATTTTGATTGGCCTGAACAGAGGACAACTCGATGAAGCCGTCTGCCACTTGGCTGCAGAGATCACGGACGGTATCGTAGTGCTCGTTCAGTTCCTCAGAGCGAACCGACAGATGGTCCCAGAAAAGCAACAAATCAGACGCGGCAGCAAAGAGACAAATCGCCGAGAGTGCCTTTTTCTTAAGCAGAAGCGACACAATGCCGCCAATGGTGAAGCCACCGGCAACAATCAGGTGGAGCCCGAGCTCACGCTTAGTAGTCCTCGCGGTCTCGTCCATCAGAATCGCCGCTGCCTCGGCGTTTTCAACCTCCAGCCCAAGGTCGCTCAGGAAAATCCTGGCCTGCTCCTTGTTAGCAAGAAGCATAGCAGTGATATGAATTAGATTAGCGCCCGGATGGAAGCCAGTACAGACAATCTTGGTACCACCACGCTTCGAGATACGCTCGGCCATACGGTCGATCACTCGAGGCGCGTCCACAGTATAGAAGCCCTTACAGAGAGACCTAAGAGTATAGATATTATCCATGATACGAAGATACAGTCTAGAGTGCTTGAGGACAAACGAATCGAGTGATATGGGCGGCAAACTGTAGGGAGCCATATTATCACCTCCTAGATGAAAAGAACGTAGGTTGATAACTCTAATACAATAATTATACCACAAAATAGCCCCGATGCGTATCGGGGCTAAGTGTCCAATCTAAACCTATTAGTAATTTGTGATGGGTCTTGGCTTGTACTGCTGCCTCTAAACAGGTTACCAGTGACTCGGATCGCCGATGAGATCAACCACCTGCTTCGCAATGGCGCGGGCAGTAGTCTTGTCGCTCATAGCAGCCGCGATGGAGCCAGAGAGAGGCGGATAGTCCGCACGGCGGATGTAATCGATCAGCCCCTGACGGTCCTTGATTCCGTAGAAATTGCGGAACTTGATCCGCTCATCGCGGTAGACCGAACGGAGATGCTCCTTATCCGGCGCAAGTTCCAGAGTCTCGAGAATCGGCTTGATGAGGATCATGTATTTCATGACTTCGTCGAGGCCGAGAAGCTCGATGCGCAGGAACATGACACGGGAGCGATCGAAGAACTTGTCCGCGTTCTCGAGCACCCAGTTGTCATGGACTCCCGCAGCCGCTTTGAGCGCGAGCTCGGCTTTGCCGGTCGCGAAGAACTGGCTGATCCTAATGCGGTCAATGACATCGGCCAAATCGCGCTTCGGCGACGCCGAGTACAACACCACATCGGCAAGGTTGAACAGCGTCGGGAACTCGTTTAGATTCTCCTTGATATAAAAGCAAGCATTCTCGATGCTCGACTTCATGCCAAGGAGGCCTTCGAGCTCTCTGAAGTTACCGCGCGAGAGGAGCAAAGTACGCTCCGACATCGGCATGTCGGGATACCACTCCTCCAATGCCTTTTCGGCAATTGTTAAATAGATTCTCCCTGCTTTTTCCATTTTGCTACCCCCTATTATTTAGATTTGGTTGTAAAGGTACTTATGTTTTAATTATATCATACTTATCTTAAAAAGTCAATAGTTATACAATGATTCTAGTGTTTTGTGGGGAAATGTGGTATAATGAGAGTATGAAAAAGTTACCAGTGGTGGCCCTGATCGGGCAGACAAATGCCGGCAAATCGTCGCTCCTAAACCGGATGGCGCGGAAGAATATTGCGATTGTGGCACGCGAGGAGGGGACGACGCGAGATAATGTGGTCGCAAAGATTGATGACCAGTTTATTTTGGTAGATACGGCAGGGCTGAAGGACCCGACGGATGATTTTGAAGCGTCGATCCAAGAGCAGATTCTCGACGCGATAGAATCGGCAGATGTGATATTGGTGACGCTAGATTCGAGCAAATATCCTGGTGACTATGACAAGCGTATCGCAAAAGACGCGCTAAAATCGCGGAAGCCGGTACTACTAGTACTCAATAAGTCTGACCTCGGGGAGAGTCTGCCGGATGAGGAATTCTTGAGGCTCGGGATCAAAGCGGGTGAGACATACCGGACGTCGGCAACAACTGGACAAGGGGTAGGCGCATTAAAAGCAGGGGTCCTGGCATCACTTTCTCGCTCGGGGCTGCGCTTAGGCGATTCGTCGCGTTTGGAATCCGTCCTCTCGGGGCACGACGCAGCGACGCCAGACGAGCTTACCGAAGAGGGGGGCCTGGCATCACTTTCTCGCTCGGGGCTGCGTTCGGCCGGCCCGTCGCCACGGGCGGCCGCGCTCCGGAGGCCCCTTCGCCAAGAAAGTGACGCCACCCCCTCTCTCGAGGAGGATTTCCAAACGCGACCGCCCATTACTGTCGCTCTGATTGGGCGGCCGAATGTGGGGAAATCGTCGCTTTTTAATACTCTGGCGCAGAAGCAGCAAGCAGTGGTATCGAGTAGGCAGGGGACGACAAGAGATGTCAATCGTGTAAACGTGCGCTATAAGGGGAGGGGACTAGAGATACTAGATACGGCTGGGCTACGTAAGCCCGGTAAACGAGAGGTAGGAATAGAGAAGTTTTCGGCGATACGGACGCTTGCTGCGATAGAGGAAGCAGACATTTGTTGCTTACTCGTAGACTCCACTGAGCCGCATTCGAAGCTAGACCAGGCGCTCGCGGGACAAATCGTCGAGGCGGGCAAGGGAATCATCATGGTGGTGACGAAGGCGGATTTACTCGAGACGGCAGAGCCGACCAATTACTACGGTGAAGAGAATATCGGCAATCGTACAGCGGCAGATTTCTTGTTGGACGGACTAGAGAAAGATTATGATTTCTTGCCGTATGCGCCGGTAATCTTGACGTCATCTAAGACGGGCCTCAACGCGACGCAGCTATTCGAACTAGCACTTACGATCGACGATGCGCGACACACTGAGGTGAAGACGAGCGAACTAAACAAGATTCTCGCGGTGGCCATCGTGGCGCACGCGCCGGCGGGACTGAAGAACACTCGCCCGAAGCCAAAATACATCGTCCAGACTGACACCTGTCCACCGTGGTTCGTGGTACATGGGCATGAGCTAGGGCTGCTTCACTGGTCGTGGAAACGGTATTTGGAGCGCAAGATTCGCGAAAAGTACCCGTTTATCGGGACGCCAATCATGTTCTCATGGCGGAGCGACAAGAAAGACTAGTAGACAAAAGCTGCGTAGGTATTGCCGTCTTTTTCAAGGGTGTAAGCCTCTGAGTTTTTAACTCTGAGCCACATTTTGACATCAATATTAAAGTCATTTGCGAGGCCAGTGGCTTCATACTTTAATTCGGACATATAATCACGTGACCAGAGGCCGTATTTATTATCGTTTCCATCCTGAAATAGGTATAGCTCTTCGTCTGGGCCAGCATCAATACACTGAATTAGATTGACCTCTGAGACGCCAAAATATGACAAGATTTTGTTCAATTCCACCCCTGATAGATGATTTATCATAACAATATAATAGCATAAAAAGAGCCGGAATACAATCCCGGCCCCCTGTTTTAAATATTAGTTGGTTTGTCCTTTCGGTCATCGATCAAATAATCTTTGTGATTTTGCCATGCATCTCTTAGGTACGTTACATTGCCTTGGCGATCGATTACGGCATGCCCGTGACCAATCCCGTCGCCGGCAGCTGCAAGGCCAGCGAAATATACGTCGGTAAGCCCGCTACCATCTCTGCGTTTTACGATTTTGGCATTTTGGCCAAAAATAGATCCAAGATAGAAAGGCTTCGTTCTTACCAAGGTCATGTTAATTTTATTAATCATGCGTCGGTCATTATCCTGTTGCGTAGATTTTATGGTCTCCAGCCGTTTGTGAAACTCTTCCTTCAGTCTCTCATGCTCGGCCTTGGCGGCGTCAAACTCCGCCTTATAGCGGTCCCGCTCTTCTTTAAAACGTTTAAACCTCTCTTGGAGTGCTTCGTGCTCCGCTTTAGCTGACTCAAAGCTCGCTTTAGCAGAGCTAAAGCTACTGCCGTTGAAGCTTGGCGCCGCCCATTCGGCATGTTGTTTTGCATCGCGTATTTCCTGAATGAGATCGTGCACCTGCGCATTTAACTCATCTCGACGATCCTTATGCTCGTGCCCTTCTTCAGAATAGACCGGTGCCATAGATTTGTCTCCATATTCATATTCCGAGCTTGCTTGCTCAAAACAATGAATCATCTCCTCATGTTCACGGTCCGCTTCGGCACGGATAGCATCGATGCGGGCGCTATTTGCCTCCCGAAGTCGTTTGTATTCATCCCAAACTTCGTCAGACGCCCCGCGAGCGTCGCGCATAGCCTCGAACGCGCAGTTCATTGTTTCTCTAGCATTGACGCGCTCATTCCAAGCACGCTCCATCTCATTATGCGCCTCGCTGGTGCGCTCTCTAGCCTCGGCATACCGCGCCCAAGCCGCCTGTTTACGTCGAAACGCTTCCTGCTCTTCTGTTTTAAGTCTGTCCAGCTCATAATCCTTCGACATATCAATCACTGACCTTTCTGTAAAAGTACTAGACCATCGGTCTGTTATTAGTATAATAACATAATACTGAGATTTTTGCAAGAAATAAAGAGCAAGGTACTTTGCCTGCGACGTCAAGGAAGAAGATTAATAAGATTATTGACGAGAGTGAGCTAGATTGATTTGTCACGGGCTTGGAGAGATTTCACGCGCTCGGCATCTGGAGTGTCAGCGAACTTACGCAAATCTTCAATCGTATCCATTAGCCCATCATAGGCGGGGTCGTATTGGAGGTCATTAGTGGAGTTCTCCGAGTCGCGGAAGACGGAACTGAGAATCTCTGCTTGTTCTCGCGGCTTAGCGGAAGCTAGCTGCTCGGCTACGTCGCCCTTTACGAGTTTCTTCTCAGTCAAAACCTTAGCGACATTAGGAGAAACCTTGCGGAGCCCAAAGCTAGTTAGACCTTTCATAGCAGTGAGCTGATTGTAAGAGTCCTGAAGCGTATCTGGCAGAGCGTCGGTAGCGGGGAACATTGCGAGCAACAAATCCACTTCGGCACTTAGCTCAGAGAGAATCTTGAAGCTTGTAGTAAGTGAGCGCGGGTCATGGAGGACGACGCCTGGCTTCGGCTCGTAGCCGCCACGGTCATTAATCGTAAAATCATGCTCGCGAATCGCATCAACGATACCGCCATTCACCGCAACCACGAAGCGCGGCGCTAGCGGGAGCTTCTTCTTGATATACTCGCCTTTTTCGTCGCGACGAAAAGGATCAATGAAAAAATCTACCTGAGTAAAACCAAATGGAGCGGGAGCCTGATATTCGATCTTTTCGTTGTTAGTACGAGAAATCTTCTCTCTAAAATAAGCTTTTGCGCGACTGGCATCGTCGGAGGTACGCTTGTCTTCCTGCCAAGTAGTGACGTCTAAAGCAAAACTAATTTCGTCGCTTTTCAGCTGATATTTTTCTTTGTCGGTAGGAGAAATACGAAAAGTCGTAGTAGCATCTGCGCGATGGCGTTTGTCGTCAAATTCACGATTTGGCCGGCAGAGAGTATAAAACGGAACGACCGTCTTGCCAGAAGCAGCCTTGAATGGCTGGTTACCAAACCAATAAAGAGTGTTGACACCATAGGATATCAGAGATTCGAGAACCTGAGCATTCTTAGCATCTTCGCCAGTAGAGAAGTTCTCGCCGTAGAATTGCTCACTCCTTGCAACGTGACGAAGCTTGGCATCATTCCAAACCTCACCCCAGCCCGCCTTCTTCAGATTATTAAAACGGGTGGAGATGTCGGCATCGGTAGTCTTGTTGCCAATCTGCTTGTTGACAAACCGATTACGGTTCTCCGCCTCGTATCTATTGATATTACGCAAAACTGAATCTTCTAAACCGCTCATAGTAATAGTATATCACACTTTAGAAAATGGAGGGGTAGGAGAATAGAAAAATGAGGAAAGAAAAAGGCGCCCGTGCGGGCGCCCTAGATGTGCTTCTCGAGAATCATATCGCAGACTCTCTTCACAGCATAGCTCAAGAATTGTCGGTCGGTTGATTTGATAGGATTAAACTCCACATCAATGATCCCGACCCCCAGCAAGTCTCCGCTGACTCCCACGAGCGTAGAACCGCTCGAAGTAAGTTTCAGCTCGTCCGCCAGCTCGCGAACGTCATCAAGCTCTACAGCATAGATACCGTAGTCGAAAAGAATGCGAGCTTTCGTGTCGTTGAACCGCAATACGGATAATCCGATCGCGATATCTTCCTGATACTCTTCAAAAGCCATTTTATACCCCCTCTAAGTTTTGAATCAACCATTGTAGTTCAGATACGACTCACGGATGGAGTCATATCTTTTCTGGCCAGTAACCCTCGCTGCTGCCACAGCCGCCGAATCAGCCATCGGATCAAAGTCAACGGGCTTCGGCCCGTCAATCTCCTCATCCCAGACGATGCGTCGGTAGCCGACCGGCACGACATAATAGTCATTTCCGGCGCCGCCGCCGTTCGATTCTGCGCGACGGAAGTACTTGATACCGACAGTGTCACTCAAGTCCGATTCGCGACGTCCACGAGAGAAGTTAAAGGCTCCGCCCCAAGATACCCTGATCAACATATCTTTGGCATCCTTCGGTTCCTTGACGCGGAAATGCGGCTTGCCCGCCTTCGATAGCCAGAAATCGCCGAATAACACCTCTGCCGAACCATCGAAATCAATATTCATATTGTCCGTGATGCCTTTTGCGGAAAAGTATCTCAGCGGGTCAAAAGGTTCCTTTGCGTTTTCTGCACACTGGAACTCTTTCCCAAGGACAAACGTGAGGTTCGGCTGATACTTACCGAACATGCTCACCGTGAATGCGGTGGCTGTTTCGTTGCAGTTCGAACCGTAAAGCTCTTTCACTTCCTGAAGGGTGAGGATTTTCTTTTCCATCTGTAGTTCCTCCTCGGAGACCAATGCCTTTATAAATTTAAGAGGATTTTCCTCACATTGGCCGAAATCGCTAGGGAAATATGGCCCGGGTTGCCCCGGGCCGCGCGCTAAAGGTCAGGCAGAGACTGCGAGGGGTGGAGCCTCATCGTCCTCCTCTTCGTCCCAGTAGTAGCCGCCATCGTAGTCATCAGGGATGACATCGGACGCGTCCGCCAACCGGTACTCATCGAAGGGCGGAACGTACTCCTCCTCCGGGTCGCTGACCTCCTCGCCAGCCTCCTCCTCGAGATCCTGGACCTCGGGACGGCGCTTGAAATCCTGCGGGTCTATAAAGCCTTGCAAGATTCCATTGTCGTCGCCGAAAAGCAACAGGGTCTCCAGGAGTCTCGCCTCAGCGTCGTACCAATCTTTGGTCTCCTGAGAGACCCCGGTATGACGCCGAGCGAGCCACCGGCGGGCCGCCCAGTAGCGGTTAAAGGTTGTTTTGATGCCTTTTTTAAGGGCATCCGAGCTCTCCTGCTCGACGACGGGAGGGAGCCACGACTTGTGGACATCAACTCCATCGTAGCCGAGCTGGGCTACAAAATCGTTCTGGAAGGCAACCGCCTTCGCAAAACGGGTCTGTAGGGACAGAGTAGAGAAGATGATCATGATAATCTCTCCTTATTACCAATGCCTTTAAAAGATTAAGAGGATTTTCCTCACATTGGTCGCTAGGGATAGCGGCACCTGCCGAGTCTCGGGTCAGTTCAAAACCTATGATTGTAATTTGCGACAGGTCTTGGTTTGACCCATTGTTTCTATTATATCATACCTTGCGCTAAATGTCAATACTCTTTTCATAAATCTGGAATTTTGCAAGGATTACCGCTTACTGAAGCTATGCCTAAAAAGTCAATAGGAAGCCAAATTGCGCACAACGAGAAGACTATTTCCAAGTGCGCTCTAAATGCGCGACGTATACGTTTAGGCGGTTTTCGTGAGGCGAAGCAAATGGGTTGATTCGTCTTCGCCAAACACGTCTTCCACGCCAAAGTCTTCGACATTATAGCCACGCCGAGCAAGCAAGCGTTTACCAAAATCGGAGGTAAGAAGACGATACGAAGTAGATTCACGAGCCGCCATCTCAATCTGATCGACATCTCCTTGATTGGCACGAGAAAGTATTTCATCTAGACCATTCAACGCGGCAGAAAAGCTACGATTACCTTCGGTAATGCCAAAATCTGCGATATAAAGATTTTTGCCCTTAAAACTAGGGTTCGTTTCGGATTCGGCCTCGTAGGCTAGACAATAGCCCACCGGACGCTTCGTCGCATCAGTTTCCGAATTGATAAAGAAACTATACTCTGAGACCCCCGGTTGAGTGAGCTCGGAATAGAGAAAATCCACGTCGTCATATTGGCGCATAGCCTCAGGGTAGAGCTCGGATTCGAGGTAGGCGACAGCTTCTGCTTGATCTACACCGAGCGAAGAAATGCGCTCAGAGGTAACGTGAGTGGGAGCAAAATTCGCTGGAGGTGGCGAAGTCTCACGATTATTCTCTCTAGCTCTGACAATCTCGTCGTCGGTAAGTCGGAGGAGTAAACGCTGGTCCTCGGAGGCATCAGTATAGACGTCGTGAGAATTGAGGACGATATCAGTAGAATCTAGGCGCATGACGATAGGCTTCACTAAATCACCATATCCAGTGCCAATACGAACTTCGCGAATTTGCCAATCGGGATTGTTATGAAAACGGTCCAGAAGATATCCGCGGAAATATTCCCTATATAAATCTATGATTTTGTCGGCACCGCGACCAGCATTAGATTCAATATTATCCATCACAAGGACTTCCGGGTTTTCTTCTTGATTAGTATAAAAATATGATTGCGCCATGATTTTACCAGACCCTTCGTAGAGGGCAAAGAAGCCAGCATCCTTATCCTTGTAGCCAGACTCGATACAACTTTCACTGGCGCCATCAATAGTCATACAGCAGCCAGTATCTACACCGATAGTCATACCGCGCGGATCATCCTTGCCAAGGATCGTACCAATATACTCCTTGCCATCTTTATACTTGAGTCGTCTTTCATCTGGTGAAACAATTTTATCTGGACGCTCCCAATTCTTGTAGGCAGCTAGCTCGTCTAGAACCGTGTCTGGGTCATAGTCACGTGAGAGTTCATCAATAAAAGCCTGGTTATTGTCTACGTCGTCCAAAGAGAGTCCGATATCCTCGTAATAGTCCTGCATTCTATGGTAATATGCTTTAGTGTCATTGACCTTGGCCCAATTCTCAATACTAGATACATTGTCGTCTACGCCATCAGCGAGCGCCATAGCACGAATCGGCCAAACTTTGCGCATGGAACCGCTCGGAGCGACCATATGGCGAATCAAGAACCTCGTGGCATCATCTACGTACTCACGCCGCGCCTGCCCAAGCTTTGCTAGGCTAGACATCGTAATACTAATATCACGCGGGCGGATTGCCTGATAATCAATGTCGGCGAGGTCTTCAAAGAAAATATCTGCGAAGTTCTCCTTGAGAAGGAGTCCATTACCAACAACCTTTCCAGACCGAATATAATCTTTTTTGAACTTCTCAAGGTCGGCACCAAGATTGGTCAGCACCATCAGACGTAGCTCGTCTTTGTCTTTCGCCGCATCCCAATATTTAAGGGCTTCCTTGTACAAGAACATTGAGGAAGGATCGGAAAAAAGCTGATAAATCTTTTGATCCGTGGTCGGGAGCCTGATTTTGTTCTTTTGATCACTGGAGACACTAAACAGCATACCAAGAAAACTCTCTTCGAGGGCTACATCCGCTAACTGAATTCGATAGTTTTCGAAATCTTTGAGTGTACCATCCGCCCGGTCGCGTTTGATGGCGGCAATATCATAAGTTTCTTTCGGTAGGCTAAAAGTACTAAGCAGCATGGAAGCATCATGGAGATTGGGCTCGATGCCATTCTGGAGACGGGTATAGATAAATTTGCCAATGGTCTGCTCGCCCCAGTCGGGGCCAAGATTTACGAGACTATGCCGAGAGCACCAACTATATTTCGCACTATTTCGCTGACCAATGGGGAAAGACAAATTCTCCGAGATGTCGCCTTGAAGAAGCCAGCCTGCCTCGGGCGTATAATACAAAGTTTGGATTTGATGTAAGGCGTCTAGCATTTCAGACTCATCTATGGAGCCAGCTAGCCTATTGGCCGTTAGGTGTAATGCTTCCATACCAGGCAAGCTTCTAGCTTCCTCTGGCGGCACAAAGTTGGCAGCCTCCTCGATAAAGGCGCGGCTATGCGGTGTAACAATAGCGCCGCTAACCATCTTTACCGCTCGATCCAAGGCATCTAGGTCATTAAAACGGTAGCCTTGATCACAAAAATCACATAGTACGCCAATCTTCTCCGCGTGATGGCAAACCAATTTGCTTCTCTTTCTCAAGCTGGCCGGCTCATCTAATAATGGCTCAGTGAGAAGATCTTCGGCCAAATCGTTAATCTCATCGCCCCGCTCGTCCTTAGGCATATGCTTCTTGAGGCGATGACATTTCTCAATGATGTCGGCCGGCATTTTACTTAGCCACGGAAAACTATATGATGCGTATGACTCGTCGCCGTGCTCGTCAGTGTCATATGTATCCATATATGGCGGCACAGAACATGTCAAATCAAGAGCTTTTCTAAAACACCGTTCGCCCAATTCTATAACCCGCTCAAAAGAAACATTTTCTATTTTTGGCTTTATTATTCTGACACGATCGAGCACGAACTTTTGATGGCTCTCGCTTAGAATAAGGCCAGTAATTAGATGTGACCTAGAAGAAAGCTTGTAATACTGATAGTTATACGGCGAATACACATCATGGAGGTATTTTCTTTGATTATAAGCATCGTTTAGAGCCTTCGACCCGACTTCTGTGACCTTTTCCTCTAAGTCGTCGCCAGACAAACCTGGGTGTTTTTGGCGGGTCATAGTTTCAATAAAATCATAAGCCTCAATAAGATGACTAACATCGCTTTCTGCGCCGTTATGGACAATTTGCCCCGATTGATTTTCTTCCAAAAGAATACTCAGTACGTCGCCTTTATCGCCGGGGTTATTTGCTTGATACATAGCTTCGGCTTTTTCGCACATTTTCTGGTATTTTGTGCCAATCATGACTGCGCCAATAGAAGCCTCCTTAATGCTATGTTCTATAGAGTCACGCTTAATAGATTTTTCCTCAGGTTCGAGCGACCCTTTCTTATCGTTTTCGCGGATGGCGGCAAGGCTCTTTTTTAATTGCTCTTCGTAGACTTGACGTTGGTTATCGGTAAAAAGATCGCTGTTTAAAATCTGAATTTGATCGGGGATAGACTGCTCAGAGATAAAGTGAATCCGTTCGAGCATTGAATCTATTTTTTCATATTTCTGTATCACGCCTCGCGTCTGCTCCACCAAGCGACTATCACTAACGAATCTCACCACTGGCAAGTATTCCGATTCCGATATTAGGTGCGGCCCCTCTACAATTTCGTATTCGTCGTCTATTCTATCTTCGGTAAAATCTTCGTAGGCATCCTGTAATTCTGCATCACTTCTATTGCGACTAAAGCTTCGCTTCAGCGCCTGCGCAGCATAAGCTGCTACATCGTCAGAGTAAGCTTGGTTCTTAGTCTCATGTTTAATGGGAAATTGCTCCATAGATATATTATACCATAAGCGTTTTGTTTAAGAAATCTTAGTCCTGCATTTTTTGACAAGGTCACTCTATGTAGACCTCAGGGGAACCATGATGTGACGAATATGGTATAATAGTATTATGCAGACATATGATCCGATTCTAGATAACGATAGCCCAGAGAATAAACAGAAATACTGGGAGGTGGCGTTTGGCTTGCAGGCAGTAGATAACTTGGAGCCGTCCAGTTATGTACGCGCGCTTGCTAGAGAGCATACGGCCGGTGCTAAGTCTTATGCTGAGGTGACGGAGCTGACACGTGATTATTACAATAAGCACAA
>CAZZAI010000024.1:0-13517 GCA_964652665.1 uncultured Candidatus Saccharibacteria bacterium | reverse complement strand
CTAGGACAGAAGACACTGAGGCTGCAGCTGGTACTGCTAAAGATTCTAGTATTACTTTCACTGCTACCCGTTCTACTGCTAGTGTAGATCTTACTGTCACCAGTGAGAATGGTACTTTTGCTAGTAGTACAGACGGTACTAATGGTACTACTGATACTAGAGCAGCCTTTAGTATTTCTACTACCAACTTCACTGGCTATACCTTAACTATTGCATCTAATGCTAATACTTCTACTTTGTCTAATGGTAATGGTGGTACGCTCTCTTCTATCTCAAGTCCAATAGACGAATTCACCTTCAATACTACTGCCTACAATAATAAGTGGGGTTACAAGCCAAACTACTACAACTCAGCAGCTAACTCTAACTACCTCCAATCTCCCACCACTACCGCCTCTACACTAGACGAAACTTCTACTGCTAACTCCACCGCGAAATCCTACACCATCGCCCTTGGTGCTAGAGCTGACTATACTAACGCTAGCGGTACCTACTCTAGCTCTAACTACAAACTTATGTATGTAGCAAATCCTGTTGCCTATAGTATTTCCTTTGATAAAGGCTCTGCTGCGGAAACTCCATCCAACATGCCAGCCGTCGTCACCGGGTCAGTCTCGGCACTCAGTGTCAACCTTCCTAATACCGTGCCCACCAGGACTGCCTATGACTTCACTGGTTGGTGCCTAGGCGCTATCACTACCGCAGATAACGTAGACTCCTGTACTGGCACTGGTGCTAATACTTTCACCGCCGGCAGTAGCTTTGGCATAGACCGTACTACGACTAATATTGTTACCCTTCATGCTATGTGGAAGATTAAGACTTATACCTGTTCTGCTCAGTATAGACTACAGAATGCCGATGGTACTTTCCCAAACACTTATACACGTGATACCGCCAAAGATTCTACCACTAATTATGGTGGTAGCTGCTCCTATACTACAAGCATCACAAACTACAAAGGAAGCGAATCTAGTTCCAATGATACATCTGGAACCGTTAGCGTATCTAACGTCACGGAGAACAAGACTCTTAGTCTAGACTTCTATCGCAACACATACACTCTCACTGTCTCTAATGGCTCCAACACTAGTTCTCCTACTGGTGGCGGTACTTATAGGTGGGGACAAACTGTAACTGTAGGAGTAACTAAAGCTTCTAATACTACTTGTATTACCTATAGTGCTCCTACTTGGTCTAGAACATCTGGTTCTGGTACACTTAATGCTACATCAGGTACTAGTGTTACCTTTACTATGACTACGAGTGCTGCTACTGTTACTGCTACGAGTAGTGCTTCTAACGTAGCTCAAACAGTAACTTTGTCACGAAGTACTGGTGCTAGTGGTATCAATATTGCGGGTACTAACTATACTGGCACAAGTGCTAGCCTAAACTGTGGTACTTACAACATCTCTGGCGACTATGATTCTAACTACGAATTCTCCAGTTGGGAAGCCGCCAATGGTGTAGCGTTAGCTAGTACTTCAAGTGCCTCTACTACCATGACCGTAAGTGGTGCGGGAACGCTGACGCTGAATGTGAAGAGTAAACTCTGGTTCCAAAATGCCACGAGCGCAAACTGTGGCTCTACTATGTACGACAACCGTGGCAATGATACTTATAAAAATATCGCCTACACTACCGCCAAGATAGGTAACCTCTGCTGGATGACGAGGAACCTAGATCTCCCAGGTGGGACTACACTTAGCCAATCTGACTCTAATCTAAATGGTTCTACTACATCCTATACACTTCGTGCATCTAGCACTTCTGGGTTCAATGATTATACTACTGGTTGGGTCTACAACTCCAGTTCTACATACAACGATACCTCATGTGGTAATAATGACCCATGCTATTCTTACTACTCCTACTCAGCTGCCACAGCTGGCACTAATCCATCTAGTGGTGCAGCCTCTTCCGATATTTGTCCTTATGGCTGGAGACTCCCAACACAAGCTGAATACAATACCTTAGTAAGCAGCTACAATACTGGCGACAAACTTGTCGCTAGCCCGTTCTACGGTGTCTATTCCGGCTACTACGACAGTGGCTCCTTCGGCAATGGCGGGTCGTACGGCTACTACTGGTCGTCTACTGCGTACGATAGCAACGGCGCGTACGGCCTGTACTTCGGTAGTTCTAGCGCCGGTACCAGCGTCGGCTATAAGTTCTACGGGTTTCCAGTCCGCTGCGTGGCTAAGTCGTAGCCGTCCGCCCGCCAGAATATACTCCGAGACCAAGCCCTACTCCAATTCTGCGCCTCTCGCAAACTTTTCACTTCATGTCCCTTTGCTAAAACTTCGCACATATACTATAATGGTCTTATGAATATTATTTCCGCCATCATCAGTTTGTCACTTGCCATTTTCGGACTAGCTCCCGGCTTTGGCTTTGCCGGTGGTGGCGGGTCTAGCTCGGGCGGCGGCGGAGGCGGCTACTCTGGCGGGTCCAGCTACTCGTCTAGCTCCAGCTCCTCTTCTAGCGGTGACTCCGACCCGCTTGCGACATTCATCATGCTCTTTATCTTCGTAGCGATTGCTATAGCTGTGTCCTATTACGAGAGCAAGGGCAAAATCAAGAAAAAGCTCGCCATGAATAATTCTACCCCTGAGGAAAAGTTTATCCATGCCGAGGCCGAGCGTATCTTCCGCGCCTACCAGGACGACTGGTCTGCCATGAATCCGGCTAGTATCGCCGCCTACACCACCCCCGACTACCACGAGCACGCGTCGCTCATGCTTGAGCTCCTCGGGAATCTCCACCGGGTCAACAAAGTCAGTAATCTCAAGGTGAACTACGTCTGCCTCCTCGACCACGTGGACTCGGGTACTCCCCTCCCGGTAAATCTTCGTGTCGAATTCGGCTTCAGCGGTCTCGACGAAGTGATCGATACTCGCACAAATAAGACCCTCTACCGCAACAATGCTACCGGCGTCACCGAAACTTGGAACTTCATCTATGATGGCAAGACTCTGAGGCTTTCGGGCATCTCCCAGCCTACCGAGTCTGCCCCGCACCTCATCCGCTCGCTGGCGAGCTTCGCGCATGAACATCACCTCTATTACTCGCCCGACTGGGGTCGCTACGCCCTCCCCGCCCGCGGGCTCATCTTTGGCGGCGCTACCATGTCCCAGTCCGACATCAACAATCACGTCATCGGCAAGTGGCCGCTTAAGAAGAAGTCCGTCTCGGACCCGGCCGCCGGCCTCCTCATCCAACTCTATTCCTACGCCGTGACGCCAGGCGTCCCATCCACCTATTATCTCGTCGGCCAAATCAACGTCCCGAAGGATTACCTCGGCGTCATTGTTCGCTCAAAAAAGCATAAACTCGGTCTGAATCCCGACAAATCCTACGATAAGTTCGAGCTCGAATGGCCTGACTTCAACAAACGCTACGACGTCTATGCCGCTTCGCGCGATGCCCTGCCCGCTTTTGAACTCTTGAACCCGAAGTTCATGGAGTATCTCTACAACAAGACTCTCGATTACAACCTCGAAGTGGTGGATAATGTCATCTATATCTTCGCTCCCGTCCGCGAAGTTTCTGAGGCCGACTATGTCGAGCTCCTCGACATCCTCGAGCGCGCCTACCACGAGCTAAAAATGTAGCGCGACTGTCGCATGATTCGATGCAATCGAGGGACATAAAGAAAAAATTCGCCCTTAGGCGGATTTTTTCGCCGTAGGGGCGGAGCAATGTGGTATAATTTATTACCACATTGCGAAGCTCCCGAGATGCATGAATCATGCGGCAGTCTGATGCGCCATTTAAACCTACTTTTTATCTGTAACTGTCTTCTTCCTAGTTGCAGTTTTCTTTGTTGTTGCCCTCTTCGTGGTCGTCTTCCGTCCACCTCTCGTCCCTCTCCGCGTCTTCGCAGCCGTTTTTGGCTTGTTCTCAAGCATTTCGCGCGCTTCCGCCTCGGTTATGGTCTTCGGGTCGCGGTCTTTTGGTACCTTTACGTTATTGCGCCGCCCTGGCCCCTTTACATACGGCCCATACGCGCCATTGATAATCTGTATCTCGCCCCAGTCGGCGATCATCGAATCCACTTTCTTCTGGTATAGCGGCAGCGCCTCTTCTAGTGTCACGATGTAGGGGTCGAGCTCTTTCATCGGGATGTTATATTTGCCGCCCTTGAGGTACGGTCCAAACGGCCCGTTTGCCGCAATGAGCTCCGCTCCATCAGCTGCTTTCCCGAGCAACCTCGGTAGCACTGGCAGTTCCAACTGTTTCAAAGCCTGCTCTAGCGTCACCGTCTTTACCGATTTCCGCTTCGGGAGTGGCGCAAACCTCGGCTTCTCGCCAGTTTCTTTCTCATTGTCGCCGAGCTGGATGAACCCGCCGTTCTTCCCTACCTTCGCATAAATCGGCTTGCCATCCGCCGGATGATGCCCGAGAAGCCTAGCGTTATTATACCGCTCCACCCCATTGGCTGCGAGCACCGTATCATGAAACGGCCCATAGAAATCCCGCAGCATCTTTACTCTCTCTAGCTTCGCCTCGGCGACGAGATCTAGATCTTTCTCAATATTCGCCGTGAACTTATAATCTACGATACTCTTGAAATTATCCGTGAGAAACCCGGCGACGAGCTCCCCGATTGGTGTCGGCACGAGTTTACCTTTATTGGCGCCGTACTTCTCCTTGACTATGGTACGGTGAATGAGACTTCCATCGGCGGGTGACGGAGCTTGGGGGACCCCCGACGGAGCTTTAGCGACGGTGGGGGAAAATGCGACGGCAGGACCCGCCGAGAAAGATAGTTCCACCACTTCGCGCTCCTCCCCCTCGCTTTCCCCCTTTACGACATACCCGCGCGCCTGTATCGCTGTCATAATCGACGCATAGGTAGATGGCCGCCCGATGCCAAGTTCCTCGAGCTTCTTCACTAGCGACCCTTCGGTGTATCTAGCTGGTGGCTTCGCAAAAGTCTGCCTTGCGACAAGCCCCAGACACCCCAGCTTGTCCCCTTTCGCCACTCGCGGTAGCTCCAAATCTTTACTCTTACCGTATACTTTGAGGAATCCGTCAAACACGACCACCTCACCCTTAGCAACGAATGTAGCATCGACGGGTGACGTCACTTGGGGGACCCCCGACGGAGCATTGGCGACGGTGGGGGAAGATGTGACGGCAGGACCCGTCGAGAGATGAGAACCTGTGGCCGAAATCCAGATGGTGGTCTTCGCTACTTTAGCATTCGCCATCTGCGTCGCCACTGTGCGTGACCAGATTAGCTGGTACAGCCGCTTCTCGTAATCGTTTTTGCCGGCCACTCGCCGCCTCACGTCAGTCGGGCGAATCGCCTCGTGTGCTTCTTGCGCGCTCGCGTCTTTCGTCTTGAAATGCCTTACCTTCAAATATTCCGGCCCGAATTCATCTTTGATAAACCCCGCAATCGCCGCCACCGCCTGGCTAGAGAGATTCAGCGAGTCTGTTCTGTGGTAGGTGATGAGCCCCGCCTGATATAGTCCCTGCGCCGCCGTCATCGTAGTCCGCGACGAAAAACCAAGCCGTGAGTTCGCCTCAATCTGTAGAGCCGCCGTAGTAAACGGCACCGGGTTCGCCTTGCTTCCCTCACTTTCCTCGACATCCTCCACGACAAACTCCGCGCTCGAGAGCTTTTCCAACATCTCTCGCGCCGCCGCCTCTTCTGCTGGATTTTCGCCATCGTAGTTCGCGTCGAACTCTGCCCCATCTTTATCAAATTTCCCGCTTACCTTGAAACTTACCTTTCCGGCAAACTTCTCAATATCCTTCTCTCGCTCCACAATAAGTCGGAGCGCCGGACTCTGTACTCGCCCCGCCGAGATGGCTCCAGGTACCTTCCGGCGCACTATATCCGACAAATCATACCCCACCAGCATATCTAGTGTCTGTCGCGCTTGCTGGCTCGACACCATATTCATATCCACCACCCGCGGAGCCTGTATTGCGTGCTCTAAGGCCGTCTTCGTAATCTCATGAAAAGTAATCCGCGCCGTGTCTTTCGGCAGTTTCAATACCTCGCAGAGGTGCCACGAGATCGACTCCCCCTCGCGATCTTCATCCGTCGCGAGCCATACCTTCTCAGCGGCCTTTGCCTCGCGTTTCAGCTCCGCGATAATCTGTTTGTGCCCAGGGTCTATCTCGTAAGTCACATCGAACGTACTCTTATCCACCTTGGTATCTTTTCTGATGTGACCCACGGATGCTAGCACCTTAAAATCACTCCCGAGATATTTCTCGATCGTATGCGCCTTCGCCGGGCTCTCCACGATTACTAAGTTTTTAGACATATATATAATATACCACACTTTCCCATTCTTGCCAAAAAACGCATATTATCTCGTATTCGCTTAGATACTAAAGCTCTAAACTTCACCATTACGCGATCGTAAGCTTTACTGCATGATTTTAGCGCATTGCTTTCTTAAAACTGGGATGTCTTCATCTACAATTTCCCAAAGTACTTCCGTGTCAACGTTCCCGTACTCGTGTGCAATGATATTCCTGAGCCCTATAATCGCGCGCCAGTCGACTTCCGGGTGAGCCTCCCTAAAGCTAGCGGACAAGTCGCCAGCATTCTCGCCTATCTGCGGCACCCTAAGCGCGCACGCATCGCGTATATCTAAATCGCTACTAAATTTTTGCAAATCTAATCCTTCAATCGAATGTAATATCTGATCGCAGTATTCGATTATCACTTCTAGGATAAAATAGTCCCTATGCTCCATAAATCAATATCCTGTCGTCTTTAATCATATCGTAAAACTTTTCCCGTAGACTATTCTCTGTTAGCACATCGGCATCGACGCCCCCAAGCTCGTCTATTAGGTCTAGCCGGAATCTGCTCACACCGAGCCCCTTTAGCTCACCCTTGTCTATTAATATGTCCACGTCGCTTTTATCGTTTGCGCACCCCTTAGCATACGAGCCAAAAAGATAGGCTTTCTTAATGCCATATTTCTGCCCAACTTTTTGAGTTGCCCGTTTAATATTTTCTATAGATAACATATATATAATATATCACACTTTTCCATTCTTGCCAAAGTTCCACTTTGCAGATAGTTTTGAAGAGAATAAAAGCCTCAAGATTGCTCTTTTCTGTGGTTATAGCTCTTTGGAGGAATAAAATCGCCTAGATTGGTATTTTCTTCTTGCGAAGCGCCACCAACGCGCATATCTTTGCTAGAAAAAATCGCTCAGATTGGTGTGATTCTAGCTGAAGCGCTATTACTTATAGAGCGAAGCTAGAAGAGCGCCAAGATGAACGATTTTTTCAGCAAAGACCAAAATAGCCCCGCAATCTGACGTTTAGGTAAGGGTGGGCATCACCTAAACCGATTGTGGGGCTATTTTGGCCCTTCAACGCTTATATCTATACCGGGTAACCCCCGGAAGCGTAACCCACCTCACACATACTGGGGCCCGCCGGTTGAAGGGATTGCTATGCCTTCGAAATGCTCCCTTTCTAAGTGGAGGTAATACTTATAACAATAAACCATGAAGAAATTTATTGCGCGAAAGGGTTTCAAAAGCACGCAATTTCTGATATACTTAAATAAGTATAGTCGAAATTATAACTTATTTAGGTGCGGTGTAGGGGCTTTTTGTCCCTAACTATCATCAATTATATCACACAGGAGAAATAATGTCAACACTTTTTTCACACTTTTTTCAAAAAATCAACCAAATCTCACCTCTAGAAGCCGATTTTACAGAGGTGTTAGAGTCTATTGCGCTTACGCCTAAAACATTGTATTTTTATGGTAAAATCCCCCAAAATGTGGTAAAATCTGGCAAGTCCACCCGCCCCAAGACCGTCGCCATCGTCGGCTCTCGCCACAACACTCGTTATGGCGAAGAGGTTGCCTACAAGCTCGCCTATGAGCTAGCGAAGCACGGCGTCATCATCATCTCTGGCCTAGCTTATGGTATAGACTCTATCGGGCATAAGGGTTGCCTGGATGCTGGCGGCACCACTATCGCCGTGCTCGGTACTCGGATTGACGACATTTATCCCAGGGAGCACCTCGGTCTCGCCACCAAGATTCTCGAGGCTGGCGGGGCGATTTTTAGTGAATATTCACCATTATTGCAACCGGACGCCCCTCTTGGCCCCGCCGAAGCTGGCTTCCGTGACGGCGAGTGGCTGAGCTACGAGAAGGAATCTCAGGGGCTGTGCGAGCCTCCTTATGAAAAGCGCCGTCTCGACCAGAGACTCAGCTTCCTCTATCGCAATCGTATTATCTCTGGTCTCGCAGACATCGTTGTCGTGATTGAGGCTGCCGAGCGTTCCGGCACGCTTTCCACCGCGACTCATGCTCTTGAACAAGGCAAGACCGTCTATGCAGTCCCGGGCAATATCACGAGCCCCTACTCGATAGGCTGTAATAAGTTAATCAAGCAAGGCGCGATTCCCTACACCGCCCCGTCTGACATTCTCGATGACCTCTTCCCAGAAGAAGCCGTCGCCACTCATCGTAGAAGTCGTCGGCTTAATCTTATCGGCGATAACGAGATCGAGACTAAAATCATAAAAGCCATTGCCGCCGGTCACCAATCTGGCGACGACATTATGAAGATTACTTCGCTTCCACCAGAGGTATTTAGCCAGGCCGTGACGATGCTCGAAATTAAATCCCGCATCCGCGCCCTCGGCATGAATAACTGGAGCCTTACTTAGCCCCTATCCATCCCTCAATCTTCCCTCGCGCTTCTTCGAGCACCTCTGGCAGCCGCTCCTTCTCCTCGGGGGTGAATCGCGACAGCACAAAATCCACATCTCCCATCTTGCGTCTGAGCTCGTCGTTCCCCGTCCCGAGCCTCAGCCTAGCATAATCGGTCGTCCCGAGCTCCGCATCTACCGACTTCAGCCCGTTGTTGCCACCGGCCGACCCGCCGCTTCTGAGCCGCATTTTGCCAAACTCTAGATCGAAATTGTCGCACACCACTAGAATATCCGAAACTTCAATCTTATAATACCGGGCAATCGCCGCTACCGCTCGCCCGCTCAGATTATAGAAATCTTGCGGCTTCACGAACAAAACATCGCCCACACGCCCCGTAATGGCCCCGAGGAGCGGTTTTGCCCCAAAGGAGCCACCACACCGCTTCAAAAAATAATCTAGCGTGAGGAAGCCAAAATTATGCCTCGTAAAGTTATATTGACTGCCCGGATTTCCGAGTCCTACGACCATTTTCATATCTCAATTATATCATAAAAAGGCCCCCTCAAAAAAGGTGATCACGTAGATGCCAAGAGTCGGGCTCTATTATGCTATAAAAAGGCCCTCCCGCAAAGGGAGGGCTAGAGTTGATAGAGCTGTCGATGTCGTTACGTTGCCGAGGCTCACTTACGAATTGTCTTTGCGTCCTCGTGATCCCACCTGTTTGCTGGCTTCGCTGCCTGCCGCTCGGCGATGAGCCGCACCAGTTCGTGACGCTCCACCTCGTCTTTGAGTAGCGACACTCTGGCCACCATCGGGAGATCATAGAGCAGTCCTGTGGCATATACGATGCCGTTGTTGTTCTCGTCGCGATGCGGCGAATGAATCTGCTTGATGTCACCCGTGATGACGATTTTGCCATCCTTGCCGAGGCGCTTCACCAGCATATCGGCCCGCGCCGGGCTCTGGTCCTGAAACTCATCATAAAGCACGAGCTTCTTGCGGAAATCCAGCCCCTGCGCCTTCTCTACCGGCACATTGCGGAAAAACCTCTTCCAGACGTAGTTGATGTGGGCTTGGATTTTGTCGTCCAGCGACATCTCGGCGTCCTCATCCTCGTGCTCCGAATAGATGATCCGTACGCCATTTCTCTCGAGCCGCTCGAGCTCCCGCTTGAAGTGCGGGTCGTTCTCGTAGTAATAGTTCTCGAGCGCATTCCGAATCGGCCCCACGTCGAGCGCCATTTTCTCGTCAAGCCCACCAGGGAGCGCGCCGAGTTTTCCGTTGTCCTTGCATGGTACCACTGAGATGGTATTGTATTTACCCTTCTGGCAAGCGTCTACTCCGTAAATCGTCGGGAGGTAGGTCTTGCCCGAGCCTGCCGGCCCCGTACAAATCACTGCGTCGATCTTCGGATGCATCAAAGCCTCCGCATACATCGCCTGTCCATCACTCATCGGCGTAAACGGCGCCTCTGTTAGGTACTTCAGCCCCACGATGGCATCTTCTGCTGCGTCGTAGCGACCGATATGACGATAATACCGATCATCGTGGACTATATACTCCAGGGGTGGCTTCACGTCGGCCGATTCGCCCGGTCGCATCGCGATAAACTCATTTGCGACGAGTTGGTCTTCCTGCGGGAAATACGTCTCCCATAGCTCGCGCTCTATCTTGTGGTCGTTCCAAAATGCGATGAACAGCTCCGCGGGCACTGTTACTTCGCGCCGGCCAGTATAGGGCGGCGACAAAGTATAAAAGTACCTCGAAGTCCGGATTCCGAGCGTATGTGCCCGGATGGCTTGCTCGTAATCGTTGGTGAGCAGCGTCACCTTGTCGGTGGTGTAGTTCAGTCTCGTGCTGCTATCTTTCCAGTGAAATTCAGGCCCCCAGCGAGAACCCGCGTCCCGCTCGTGCACATGGTGCACCAGGTGCATACACGCGAGCGCCGCGAGCAGTATCTGGCCATCCATGTCGTCCGGCGCCGGCCGGAAGGGCAGCCCAGATGCGAAGTCCGCGTGCACCGGCAACACCGAGAGTTGCCTCCCGTCAGGAAGCGGCAAAGCGGCACTTAGCATATAGTTCGCGTTCATTCCACAAGGGTCATAGTTCTCGCAAAGATGATCGATATTGCGAATTAGCTCGCGCGCCGTGTACTGTCGCGGATCAGTCTCGTCTGCCCCCGCGAACTTCTTGAGCTCCCTCAGTACCGTCTCCGGGATCACTACGTGCGCCCCTGTCATATCCACCAGTGGGTTATCGAACGCCTTGGTGTTACCTTCGGCATCCGGCACAATCCCAGGATAGTCCAAGAGCACGCTCGTGTCCACCACGAAAATGTTCCTGTTTGTGTCCAACACTTTTCTCAACTCCTTTTTAAAGTGCGAAGTTTTTACTTCCCTGGCCTCCAGATTCTGCACTTTCGCCGAGGCATTACTGGGGCCTCACAAAAATGAGAGCAGTTTTCCCTTTTCACCCCCTACTTAAAACTTTGCTCCCACTTATCATTATTTTACCATATTTTCTACAAAACTACCATTTTCTATGGATTATCCAAAAATAGTGGTGAGAGTTCGTAAAGCAAAAAGCGCCCCCATGAAAGGGAGCGCTCGGAGCTAACTAGCCTTCTTTCGCTCGTTTCTGCATAGCTTCAAATTCGGCCACTATGAGATTACACTCATTCTCGTTAGTTTCGGCGTGGTCTCTGATGTGGCGGGCAAATTTAACGGCCTTATCGCGTAGTGCGCTATACCTCGCATCTCGAGATAAGATTACTGGTAATAGACGCCACATCTCGGTATTGTTAAATTCCAGAGCAAAGCAGTGTCGCGTAAGGTGCGGCCGAAGAAGATAGAGCACAGTGTACTCTGCCTCGCACTCGTAGATTTTGTGAGTTGCAAAACGCTTGACTAATTTTAGTAGTACATTGGCGATTATCACGCCGGCAACCACGAAACCGAGATAGATCGGGTGCAATATGCCGTCTTCCTCTCGTAAAGCCGGGAAAATCGCCTGCGCAAGCGCGATGCAGCCTGCAGAAAGAATAAATATCAAAACTATGACTAAAGGATTCGAGCAGACATTTTCTTCCAAAGAAACATAGAATGAATGCTTCTGGTCGAGCCTGCTTTCGAGCCAAGGAATTGCAGTAGCAGCATCTTCCTCAATGGTATCTTGTTCGGGAAGGATGTCAAGTACGGCGCGCGCCAAAGCATGATTTGCCATAATCTTACTTTTTCTCGCCTGTCTAGCGTACCTCTCCTGCTCACGAATGTTCCTCTTGCGTGCCTTTTCGGCATTCTGCGCGTAGTGACTAAAAACAGTACTCATTTCATTAACTCCTTTCAAAAGTACAAAATACAGGATTTCTATTATAAGTATAACATACTCATGCTAGATTGTCAATGGATGAAATATTTCACCTAAAACCACAAAAATACCCCAGCTGGCTGCTGGGGATATTTTTAAAGAACTAGGAGGATTACATGTCGAAGAGTCTGAGTATCAGGCTTACTCCTTCTGCGCGGGTGATGTACGCATTTGTCCGCGAGGTGATGAACCGCCACTCGCCATCGGGGTCTGCGCCTCGAGATTCAGCCCAATTCCGGGCGAGGCTCTCGAGACCACCGGTGATGGAGAGGTCGTTTTGCGCTGCGAGGAGCATGAATGACAGCAGGATGATGTCATCATATTTGATACTGTCGTTCAGTGCTTTTCGCTGCGTGTCCATCATCTCCGCCATGTCGTATTTACCAGGGTCAAACCCATAGTAATTTTGCCACAACTTCGCAATAGACACCTCATCCACCTTTCCGTAGAAAGGATAGATGGCTGCGTCCTCGTACCAGTGAGTGGCCGGCACCCACCAGCCCTCTTCTGTCACCCACTGGCCATTGTTCGCCCATTGATACTCATGCATATCGTAGGTGCCGTCTCCAAACGCTCTGTAGAGCATCTGGAAAAGCTCGGCGCGGGTCAGTGTCCCGAGCGGCTGAAACTCTCCATTGCCAGTGCCGCTCACGACACCAAGGTTGTAAGCCTTGGTGACACTGATGTTGTCGGTGTCCACGAAAGTTTTGACTTCTTCCACGGGCACACCGAGTTCATCGGCGACCACCTGAATAGGGGTCAGGACTACGTCTTCGGTCTTCTCGGGCGGCGGCACAGCAAGTGCCGGGCTGACCATGACGGTCAGCGCAGTAATGAGAGCGAGAATGAGCGCTACGAACTTCTTCATCTTGAAGTCCTCCTTTTAAAAAATCTAGATATACCCTGTAAGGGCGACATCTTAACACTATTATACCACACATTAGCCAAAAAGTCAATGCTTTTGTCACGAATAAACCATTAAAACAAACCCCCGACGAATCGGGGGTGTTTCCAAGGTGTCAGATGCGGTATGTAGGATATCCGCTTAGTGCGGCAGCATATCCATACGCCGGAGCAGATAAGCCTCTACCTCAGTGTCACAGATCGCCCTGCGATCTCAATTGCGACCTCTGTGAGGTCGTAATCCGACGCCGTCATGTCATGGGTAATACCCACGCCAGAAAGCCCGTTTCTGAGCAAATCTTTCTCTGTCTCTGTTAGCGCCGAAGGTCCAGCCACAATGAGTGTGCTGAACTCATGCGTTCTCGCCACACCTCTGATAATGTTCTGATAGAAATCGTCGCGATTCATATCGCGGACGATTTCCACTCCAGTCATCTTATTCATTTTATCCCCTCCTTAAAATCAAAAAGATATACCCTCATTGTATCATACTTATGGCAAAAAGTCAAGCCACCCGCCAAGCCACCTGTTGTTATCGTGTGATAATGTCATAGTAGATTGTCGTATTAAAATGTCACCCCA
>CAZZAI010000023.1:0-13647 GCA_964652665.1 uncultured Candidatus Saccharibacteria bacterium | reverse complement strand
TTAATTAAGAAAGCAAGTGGTAAACTACCATGGCGAAGTCGTACCAATCATAATTCAGGTTTTTCTTCATCATCTTCCAACTATAGTCTAAGCGGCACCCGGAACTATATCAAAAACTTCCGCAGAATTCGTATTCTTGGTTCCGCATCTCTCTTTTCTCTCGGTCTTCTGTTACTAGCAACATTTGTCCCTCTCTACAATGTCACTAGGACAGAAGACACTGAGGCTGCAGCTGGTACCGCCAAAGATTCTAGTATCACTTTCACTTCTACTAGAAGTACTGCCAGTGTAGATCTTACCGTCACAGACGAGAATGGTACCTTCGCTAGTAGTACAGACGGTACCAATGGTACTACTGATACTAGAGCTGCCTTTAGTATTTCTACTACCAATTTTACTGGCTATACACTCACTATTGCATCTAATACTGATACTTCTACTTTGTCTAATGGTAATGGTGGTACACTTTCTTCTATCTCAAGTTCAATAGATGAATCCACATTCAATACAACAACTTATAATAATAAGTGGGGCTACAAACCAAACTATTACGGTTCTTCCGCTAACTCTAACTACCGACCATCACCCACCACTACCGCTTCCACACTAGACGAAACTTCCTCTGCTAACTCCACCGCGAAATCCTACACCATCGCCCTCGGCGCTAGAGCAGACTATACCAATGCCAGTGGTACCTACTCTAGCTCTAACTACAAACTTATGTATGTAGCAAACCCTGTTGCCTATAGTATTTCCTTTGATAAGGGTTCTGCTTCTGAGGATCCATCTAACATGCCGGCCGTCGTCACCGGGTCAGTCTCCACCATGACGGTAGACCTGCCAAGCACTATTCCTACCAGAACTGCCTATGATTTCATCGGCTGGTGCCTCGGTTCTATAACTACCGCAGATAACGTAGACTCCTGTACTGGCACTGGTGCTACGACTTTTGCTGCCAGCAGTAGCTTTGGTATAGACCGTGAATCTGATAGCACTGGCGTTACTCTCCATGCTATGTGGAAGATTAAGACTTATACTATCACTAGAAGGTATCGTCTCCAAGATACTTCTGGTAACTATCCATCATCATATACTGCAGACGGTACAGTCACAGTAAACTATGGTGACTCTTATACTTATTCTCGCTCCGCTACTACTTCCCACCAAGCTGCATCTACTAGTATATCTAACGTTACTTCCGCACAAACAATTTCTCTAGACGTGCCTAGAAAGACTATAACCGTTACTAAGCAATATCGCAAACAAGATACTTCCGGGAATTATCCGTCTTCTTACACAGGCGATGGTACCGCCTCAGTCCTCTATGGTGCAAGCTACACCTATTCGCGTGCCGCCGAGACCGGCTTCCAAGCCGCATCCAAAGGTATTACTAATGTTACCTCAGCTCAAACTATCTCACTAGATGTACCTAGAGTAACTTATACTTGTAGTAAGCAATATAGACTACAGAAAGCAGATGGTAACTGGGACAGTTATACTGCAGATGGTAGTGTCACTGCTTACTATGGTGGTAGTTGTTCCTATTCTAAGACAGTAACTAACTATAAAGGTAGCTCTGGTGGGTCCAATGGCGCGCAAGGCTCTACTAGTGCATCCAATGTGACCGCCGACCAAACTCTCAGCCTAGACTTCTATAGGAATACTTTTACTCTAACAGTTACTGCAGGTTCTAATACTAGCAGTGCTACTGGTGGTGGTACTTATAGATGGGGACAAACCGTAACTGTAGGAGTAACTAAAGCTTCTAATACTACTTGTATTTCTTATGCTACTCCTACTTGGTCTAGAACATCTGGTTCTGGTACACTTAATGCTACTTCTGGTACTAGTGTTACATTTACTATGACTACAAGTAATGCTACTGTAACTGCCACGAGTAGTGCTTCTAACGTAGCTCAAACAGTAACTTTGTCTAGAAGCACTGGAGCTAGTGGTATTACTATAGCAGGTACTAACTATACTGGCTCAAGCGTCAGTCTAAACTGTGGCACTTACAACATCTCAGGCAACTATTCTAGTAATTATGAGTTCTCTAGTTGGTCCAGAGCTAATGGTGTGACGGTAGCGAATACTGGCGCCAACTCCACTACCATGACCGTGAGTGGAGCGGGGACACTGACACTGAATGCGAAGCAAAGCATTTTCTGTACATCTAGCGATTCAAACTGCATGCAGTATTATACGCTTGCTAGCTGTCCAGCTTCTGGGGCTACTGTCATGGATGCACGTGACGGAAAAACCTATACCGTAAAGAAAATCAATGGTTACTGTTGGATGACCCAAAATCTTCGCTTTACTAGTACCTCTGTCCCATCCGCAACTTCTAACGTAACATCAGATAAGACACTAACTTACTACCAACTAGATACTAATGGCTCAAGTGGCGGTAAATGCGATAGCACCAATGGCTACAGTAACGCTTGTATTAAGGATTCTGGCTCTACTACAACCGGTGTCTGGTATAACTACGGTGCTGCTACGGCCGGTACTGTATCCGGAAGTAGCAATTCTACCGACGCTTCTCAGGACATCTGTCCTAAGAACTGGCACTTACCTACTGGTCCGAATACTACTTATGGTACGGACTTTAACAAACTCATGAACTCAACCTCAAAAAGTTGGATGACCATTAGTGGCTTTCCAGGTACCGCAGGCGGCTACTACGACGGTGGCTCGCTCAGCAATACCGATTACGGATACTGGTGGTCTGCTACCGCCAACGGCAACACGAATCGTTACTCCCTGAGTTATGATGGCGATAGTACGTTCGGCGGCTATAACGGCCGCAGCCGTTACCGCGCGCTCTTCGTCCGCTGCGTCCGTACGTCGTAGCGCGTACCCCTATAGACCTCCACCGGAGTTCCTGCGGGGCGACATCTCTCCGCACCCCTCATCGCCCTATCCAGATTTGTGTGACGTAAATTTCACAATATTCCAGTGTGACGACGGCTCTCCTGAGCAGTCTTCCCGAAGCGATAACGCTATAAAGGCACCATTGCGAGAAGCTTATAGAAAGCGAGCAGTCCACGTGTAAAGCCGTCGTCACCTGACGAATCTTGTAAAATTTACACTAGTCACACAAGTCCACGGCGATGAGGGCGTGGAGAGATGGAGTGACTAAGGCCAGCGAAGAACTCAAGTAGAGCTTGGTCTATCGCATTTTTCCAAAAAGAAGCCCCACTACCCCAAATACTCCTTGAGATACTTTCCCGTCGGAGTATCCGCCCGCCGCGCCAGCTCCTCTGGCGTTCCCTCGGCACACACCATACCACCCTTGAGCCCACCTTCTGGCCCCATGTCTATCACCCAGTCCGCGCTCTTTATCACGTGGAGATTATGCTCGATTATCACCATCGAGTTCCCCCCATCCACCAGCCGATTCAGTATCGAGAGCAGCCGTTTCACGTCATCCGTATGTAGCCCCGTCGTCGGCTCATCGAGAATATATAGCGTCTTCCCAGTGGACCGCCTAGCGAGTTCCGTCGCGAGTTTGATTCTCTGTGCTTCCCCACCCGAAAAAGTCGTCGCCGGCTGCCCAAGCCGTATATACCCAAGCCCTACTTCTTGAATAGTTTTTAGTTTCGGCGCAATAGACGGGATGTTGGAGAAGAACTCCACCGCCTCGTCTATCGTCATATCGAGTACTTCCGAAATATCCTTCCCCTTATATTTTATCTCAAGCGCCTCGTGATTATACCGCTTCCCGTGACACGCCGGACACGTCACGTACACATCAGGTAGAAAATGCATTTCTATCTTGTTCACCCCATCCCCCTGACAATGCTCACATCGTCCGCCCTTTACATTAAACGAAAACCGTCCCGCCTTGTATCCCCTCACTTCCGCCTCCGGTTGTTCCGCAAAAAGTTCCCTTATCTGGTTAAACACCCCAGTATACGTCGCCGGGTTCGACCTTGGAGTTCGCCCAATCGGACTCTGGTCTATCACGATCGCCTTATCAATTAGCTCAATTCCATCAATTCTGTCATGTATTCCCGACACTGTCTGCGCCCGATGAAGTCGCGCCAACAACTCATTTGCGAGAATCGAATTCACCAAAGTCGATTTCCCACTCCCCGACACCCCCGACACCACCGTCATTACTCCAAGCGGGAACTTCACATCTATATTTTTGAGGTTGTTCTCGCGCGCACCGCGCACCACTAACTCTCGTCCAGCCTTTGGTTTCCGTCGTTTTTTCGGCACCGGAATCGTCTCTGCCCCCGACAGATATCGCCCCGTCACCGAGTCAGGATTTGCCGCCACCTCCTTAGGCGTTCCGGCCGCCACGAGCCTTCCACCACGCGACCCCGCCCCCGGTCCGATATCAATAATATAATCCGACGCCCACATCGTATCTTCATCATGCTCCACCACTAGCACCGTATTGTGCAAATCTCTCAGATGCTTCAGCGTCGCAATTAACTTATCATTATCCCTCTGATGTAGCCCGATAGACGGCTCATCTAGCACATATAACACTCCGGTAAGCCCCGACCCTATCTGTGTTGCTAGCCTTATCCGCTGCGCCTCTCCACCCGAAAGCGTATTCGCTGCGCGCCCGAGCTCCAAGTACCCGAGTCCCACATCTTGCATAAACTTCACTCGCTCACGAATTTCTTTTAGTATCGGAGCCGCTATCATCTCTTCCGATTCCGAAAACTCCAAATCTCGCCCGAGCACCTCCAACGTCGCATCCACATCCATGTTACACATGTCCACGATATTGAGGTCATGTACCGTCACCGCAAGCACCGCCGGCTTCAGCCTCGCTCCGTGGCATGTCTGGCACTCCCGCACCCGCATAAATCTCTCGATATCATGCTTCGTAAACTCACTCGTCTTCGGATCGTTATAGCGCCGTTCCAGCGTCGGTATCACCCCCTCGTATGTCGTTTCGTACACCGTCCCCTCAGCAAATCTCCCCGACCCGCTGATTTTCATCTCGTACTTATCCGTCCCCGTCCCGTACAAGATTTTTTGTCGAACTTCTTCCGACAATTCCCCTATTGGCGTATAGATATTAAACCCATGCTTCACCCCCACCGCCGCGAGTCGCTTCAGCCACCACGAGTCCTGCTGTACGCGGTTAAATGGTCTTATGCCGCCCTCTGCAATGGTAAGGTTATTATTAAACACGAGCTCCGGGTCCACCACCATTTTACTCCCCAGACCCGTACAGTCTGGGCATGCCCCCTCCGGTGCATTGAAAGAAAATAGCCGCGGGCTTAGCTCTGGTATTACTTCATCCGGATGATCCGGACACGCATATCTCTGCGAATAGGTTAGTATCTCCGTATCTGCCGAGCCAATTCCTGTTTCTCCCACCGCCGTCGTCGTATCGTGGATGATAAGCAGCATCATGATCCCTTGACCCAGCTCCAGCGCCTGCTCACACGACCCACTTATCCTCGACAACAGTTCCGGCGAAAGCACAAATCTATCCACCACCAGCTCGATATTGTGCCGTTCATTTTTATTTAGCTCCGGAAATTCATCTAGCGCATACACAATTCCATCCACCCTCACTCGCGAAAACCCCTTCGCCGAGTACTGCTCCGGGATGTGAGCAAACTCCCCCTTTTTCGACTGCACTATCGGAGAGAGCAGCATACACTTACTCCCGAGCGGCAGCTTCATCACTTCATTGACAATATCTTCCACGCTCCGCCGCGACACCGGTTTGTGACAAATCGGACAATGCGGCACTCCCACCCGCGCAAAAAGAAGTCTCAGATAGTCATACACTTCCGTCACCGTCGCCACTGTCGAGCGAGGGTTCCGTGACGTCGATTTCTGGTCAATCGATATCGCCGGAGATAACCCCGTGATCGAGTCCACATCTGGCTTATCCATCACCCCGAGGAACATCCTCGCATAACTGGACAGCGATTCCACATACCGTCTCTGCCCCTCCGCATAAATCGTATCAAAAGCAAGTGATGACTTACCCGAACCAGACAGCCCCGTGATTATCACCAGCTTATCTCGCGGGATATCCACATCGAGATTCTTCAAATTATTCTGCCGCGCGCCGCGGACCCGTATAAATCCATCTTCCATAAACGTAAATATTATACACCATTTCTCTTAAAAAGTCTAGACGTGTTATAATAATTATATGGCAAATAAATCTAAAACAAATTCAGTAAATACGATAACCCCCAAGAAGTCCACCTCATCCACTTCCCGTCGCGTCGGCAAATTCGCCATCGTCGGTGCCACCCTGGCGCTCTTCAATTATCTCGTCTACGAACTTCTTGCTCGCTTAGTCTTCAACAACAACGAGCTTCTCTGGCTCGATTCCATTATCGCTTACCTTGCCGCCACCACCCTCGCTTTCATCATGCACTCACGCATCACTTGGAAAGAGCGCCACGTCACCGGCCACGGTATTGCCATGTTCTTCCTCTGGAACGGCATCACCGCCATTATCATTAGCCCCATTTTTACTTGGCTTTTCACCAATATTACTCCTGTCTACGACTTCGCTCACAGCATTTCATCGGCACTCAGCCTACCATTTGACTACGAGTTTATCCAATCCACCGGTGTCTTTGGTTTTACTACCGCCGTCACTATGGTACTAAATTACTACTTCTACGACCGCCTCGTTTTCGACGACACTTACCTCTCCCGTACCTTTGCGAAGCTCAAATCACGTCTTCATAAGCCCACCAAGTCTCAAGTCCTCGCCTTCCTCCTCTATCTTCTTCCCATCATTTTCTCTATCATCACCGTCACCCTCATCACTACTTCTGGCGAAGATAACTTTCAAGGTGCCGGCAACCTCGCCGCCGGTGCCCCTATTGACGTCGTAAAAGACGCCACCGGTGCCTTTGAATTCAATTCTCGCCTCACCGACATGTATGCCTGGTCCGTCATCGACTTCTACGATTACCAATTCGCCTTTGGCCCCGACACCCTCCTTCGCATTCTCGATGTCGTCCTTACTACTCTCGTCTTTTACTTCGCGACTTACCTCATTCTCGCCCGTAGCCCTCGCCTCACCATCAAAGATTCATTAATCTTTTGTGCCATCTTTACAACCTTCATCATCACCCCGTTCGGTCGCACTTTCTATATCGAGTTCTCCATGCTCCATAATTACGTCCCGCTTGCCCTCATTACTCTTCTCTTCTCTATTCCCTATATTCACCTCATTACTTCCCCGCGCGAGTCGAAGCATCCCCTCTTTTTCGCCCTCGTCATGCTCGGCGCTGGCCTTATTTTTGGCATGTCCGCCACCATCACCCCTATCGCTTTCCTCCTAACCGTCATTCTCTACTGCCTCATCCGCCGCAAGACTCTAGTAAAGCCCCCGCTTTGGTTTTGGTCTGGTCTCCTCGGTTCGTTCGCCGGTTTTCTCATCTGTTGGCTCGCCGGCTCCGGCATCAATCACTACACCGACCCCACCACCGCCGCCACATTTGACTATCTCCCACTTTCCGACATTTTTACAAACATTCCAAAACTCGTCTTCCACGAAGTCTACAATTTCGGTATCACCCTCATCCCGCTTCTAGGTATCGCACTTGTCTGTATCTTTTTCATGAATCACCGCCGCAAGATCTTCACGAAATCTCACCTCACCCATCTCTCCCCCGCCACCGTTAACCTTCTCATTGTCTTCGGCCTTTTCATCTTTATTCACGTCCTCGGCGCTTCTCTGGTCAAAGCCCCACCGCGCCTCCTCATCCCCGTCGAACTCGCCGGTCTTATCATTATCTTCCGTCTCTTCGCCCCATATCTCACATCAAAGCCCCTCGCCTATATTGTTGTAATTTTTACAACACTTACTGTTATCACTCATGCTGTGCTTCTCGCAAAATACCACCACGAGATGTCTATCGTTCTAGACAACATCAAATCTTCCCCTGAACCCACCATCTGCCTCTCTCCCGAGGACACTAAGCCAACTCGCATCCCCATTATTGACCTCGCTCAAGCCAATATTATTGTGGACTGGAACGCCCCAGAACCCATCCACGGCAAAGGAGTAATCAATTGTGAGTAACCCCATACAAACCATACCCGCTCACGAGTCTAGCGCGCCCAAAGTTTCCATTATCGTCCCCATCTACAACGTCGAGAAATACCTCGCGAAATGTCTAGACAGCATCGTCCATCAGACGCACCAAAACCTCCAAATCATCCTCATCGACGACGGCTCGACAGATAATTCGGGCAACCTAGCCGAAAACTATGCAAAAAAAGACTCTCGCATCACTGTAATTCACCAGAAAAACCAAGGCCAATCCGCCGCTAGAAACACCGGCCTTTCTCTCGCGACCGGCGACTTCGTAAGTTTCATCGATTCCGACGACGAGGTGGAACCTACATTCATCGAAGACCTCCTCGCTCCATACACCATCGACAAAAACACCATTCTCTCCGTCTGCGGCATCCATTACAAACGCCTCCAATCAAGCACCTCCGAAGATGTCTACATCTCGCCTCTCCGTGCTCGTCGCCCCCACGAATCCCTGAAAGCCTACCATCTCTACCTCCTAGCAAGAGACGGTCGTATGTATTCTTCGGTCAACAAACTTTACCGCACCGAGTTCGCCAAAAAGTGCCATTTCGACCCCCATCTCAATTTCGCCGAAGACACCAAGTTTGTCCTCGATTACATTTCCCGCGCTGCGAGGTCCACCCAAAACCCCACATATTCATTTGTCTTGAAGCCTCTCTATATCTACAACTCTGGCACCGAAGGCTCCACCATGCGCTCCGTCGCCACCAAATGGTCCAACTGGCGGCGTTCTTACCGTGACCTCAAAGCCTGGCTCGGCTCCCATCCATCACCAAGAGAGCGCTTCTTCCTCCACCTTGTCCACCTCCGCTGGCGCATCTCGCACGTCAAACAACTCCTCCGCGCCAAAAGCGCGAGCTAACAATAACTCACAAATCTCATCCATCTCGGCTCACACACTTCCTTTGCCTAGCCCGACCTCTCACCACTGCCTTTCTTTTGAAAAACGCCCTAATGTGATATAATATAACATATGAACATTCCTCGCGTTTTGAACCGCAAGAACCGCATCCTCCTAGCCGAGCTGACGAAAACTGACTTCAAGCTCCGCTATCAAGGTTCCGTTCTGGGATATCTTTGGGCGCTCCTTCGCCCCCTCATGATGTTCGCCATCATGTACATCGTTTTTGCTAAGCTCTTAAAAATCGGCAACGACATCCCCCATTATCCAGTTTACCTCTTGACCGGTACCACCATGTGGAGTTTCTTCACCGAATGCACCTCTCAAGGCATCCAATCTATTATCATTCGTGGCGATCTTCTTCGCAAGATCAGCTTCCCCAAATACATCGTCGTTGTCTCTTCTACCCTTACCGCCGTCATTAATATGCTCATCAACCTCGCCGTCATTATTATTTTTGCACTCATCAACGGCGTCGAGCCATCATGGACTTGGCTTCTAGCTTTTCCTGCCATCTTGGAGCTCTATCTTTTATCTCTAGGCCTAGCCTTTTTACTCGGCTCCATCAATGTCAAGTATCGCGACATTACGTCTATCTGGGACGTACTTGTTCAAGCCCTTTTCTATGCTGTTCCTATCATCTACCCCGTATCTATGGTTGCCTCTACTAGCTCTATCGCCGCCAAAGTTATTCTTTTGAATCCTATTGCACAGGCTATTCAAGACATCCGTTTTAACCTCATCACTACCGAGACCCTTACCACTTGGAATTACGTCGCCAACCCACTTGTTATCATCCCGCCTATCATTGTAATCCTTGTTCTTACCATCGGCGCTCTCATCTTCCGTCATAAGTCTAAGTTCTTCGCGGAGGAGGTCTAGCATGAAACGCACCATCGGCACCCGCACTGAAGTCCAAGAAGCCACCGACACCGCCATCAAGGTCGAGCATTTATCGAAAAGCTTCAAGCTCCCCACCGAGCAAGCCTCCGGTTTGAAACAGGCTATTTTCAACCGTCTTCGCGGTATCAAAGGCTACACCGAGCAAAAAGTCTTAAAAAATCTTTCCTTCGAGATTAAGAAAGGCGAATTCGTCGGCATTGTCGGCCGCAATGGCTCCGGGAAATCTACTCTTCTTAAGATTCTCGCCGGCATTTATTACCCCGAAAAAGGCAACATTATCGTGAATGGCAACCTCGTCCCATTCATCGAACTCGGCGTCGGCTTTAATCCCGAGCTTACCGGCCGCGAAAACGTCTATATGAACGGCGCCCTTCTCGGTTTTTCTAACGAAGAAATGGACAAAATGTACGACGATATTTGGGAATTTGCCGAATTAAAACCCTTCCAAGACCAAAAACTTAAAAATTATTCTTCCGGCATGCAAGTCCGCCTCGCTTTCTCGATTGCGATTCGCGCACACGGCGACATTCTCTTACTCGACGAAGTTCTCGCCGTCGGCGACGCCGCCTTCCAACAAAAATGCAACGACTACTTCCAATCCCTTCACGACAACGGCCAGACCGTCATTCTCGTCACGCATTCTATGGAAAGCGTCCGTAAGTTCTGCTCGCGCGCCATTCTTATAGAATCTGGCAAAATCATTCTTGACGGCTCTCCCGACAAAGTCGCCTCTGCTTATAACAAAATGCTCGGTATAAAAGAATCTTCCAAATGAAACATCTCGCTATCGTCACGATGCAGTTAAAGACACCCGGCGGTATCGAACGTTTCGTTACAACTCTCGCAAATCTTCTCGCCGATCATTTCGAAATTACCATCGTCGCCAACTACGGTCGTCCTTCTGACCCCATCGCTTTTCCTCTCGACCCCCGTGTAAAGCTCCATTTCCTCACCCCTAATCAACCAGCCGAAGTCTCAATGAAATCCCTACTCGCCCACCCCGCCAAATGGCTCACCATCCCCGCCGAACTCCGTCGTCGACATCAAATCGCCGCCACTCAACATCAAGTTTTCCACAATTTTTTCCACAACTTTTCCACCGACTTCATCATTACCGATCGTACCCTTTACAATATTTTAATCACGCAGCATTATTCCGGCCCCGCCCTGAAAATTGCCACCGACCATAATTTTCACCAAAACAGCCAAAAATACATTACCAAGCTCTTAGACTCCATCAAAACTTTCGAATATCTCATTGTCGCCACTGACGAACTCCGTGATTTTTACGCATCAAGAACCACCGTCAAATGCCTTACTATCGCAAACCCACTTTCAAGCATCCCCACCCAAAAATCCCCTCTTGCCACCAATAATCTCCTCTCCGTCGGCCGCCTTGTTCCCGAGAAAGATTTCTCCCTTCTTATTAGTGCCATGTCCCTAGTTCACGAGAAAAATCCTTCTCTCCACCTCATCATTATTGGCGACGGCTCTGAGCGCACAAATCTCAAAACTCAGATTCATTCCCTCGGCCTCGATAAAGCAATCACACTCACCGGCTGGCTTCCTCAATCAACCATTAATAATTATTATCTAGACAGTTCCCTCTACGTCTCCACCTCTAGGACCGAGGCCTTCGGCCTCACCATCGCAGAGGCTATGAGCTACGGCCTCCCCTGCCTCGCCCTCTCCCGCGCCTCGGGTGCTCGCGCTCAAATCACCAAAGATACCGGCATTCTCTTAGATACTCCTACTCCCGATGCCATCGCGGCTGCTATTCTTGATTATTTTGACCACCCCGATTTTCGCAAATCCCTCCAGCAAAATCCAACCAAACTCACGAAATCCAAATATTCACCTTCCGCCATCAAAGAAAAATGGCTCAAAATCCTCAGATAGCCAACGCTTCTCTTGACTATTTGTAATAAGTATGATATAATAGAATTAATACATTTATCTTTTCCACCCAATTATGCTATAATTATTACATGAAGCTTAAATGGTATTATGCCATCTTAATTCCCATCTCTGCCATTATTCTCGCAGTTATTCTTAATTTTATACCTATCCAACACGCCGAAGACCAATCGCCCGACCCATTACCAGAAGTTCGCGTTTCCCTCGCCAACACGACTCTTTCCAATATTCTCGCCTACAACAAAACCGCCACATACCAAAATAATCAAATTGCTATCGTTGATGGCGAACAAGCCTCCACCTTCACGGACGTCGAGTTCAAAGGTCGCGGTAACTCCACTTGGGGCTGGCCGAAATCCCCCTTTCAAATCAAATTCGATTCCAAAGTCGACCTTTTTAATATGGGTGCCGCTAAAAAATGGCTTCTTCTCGCTAATTATTTCGACAAATCCAACCTTCGAAACGACATCGCCTTTTATATTGCCGGTCTATTGGGTCAAGATTATGCCATAAGCGGACAATTTGTCAAATTCTACATAGATGACGAGTATTTAGGTCTCTACTACCTTACCGAAAAAATCGAAATTGACAAAAATCGCATCAATCTCAAGAATGAAGACGCCATCATCGTAGAGCTGGACAATCTCCACGCCGCCACCGATTTTTGCGATTATCTCACCAAAGAAAATTCTTGTCTCAATATCAAGGACCTGCGCACAGAAGACAATGAGACTAAAGCCTTCGCAGAATTCACCGCCAAGTTTTCCGACCTTGAACAAGCCGCCAAAAATCACGACTACGAAAAAGTTAAATCCCTCGCCGACGTCGAATCTTTCGCCAAATACTATCTACTCTCCGATTTCACGGTTAATCCAGACTCTTACTCATCCAGTTTTTATTTCTATCTCGATGGTCACGACGACAAAATTCATGCCGGCCCCAGCTGGGATTTCGATCTCTCCCTCGGTAGTTACGTTTGGAGTTGGGCCAAAACTGACGAATACTATTCACCAGACACGATCCGCACGCTAGAGACTTACGCTCTCGGCGGCTCAGCCTACGATGAGAAGACTGACTCGCAAATCAAAATCGAACCCGACCCTTCACATACGCGTCTCCTTTTTAATCTCTGCCAAATCCCAGAGTTTCGGACCGAAATCCAGACTATTTACCGCGATACCCTAATGCACAAAAAAGAACAAACTCTGAGTTACATCAGGGCTCAAGCCGAAGTTATCCGAGAAGCCGCCATCGAAGATCGCACCATGTGGCGAGATGAGGAGCCCACTATTCTCTACGCTATGGGACTAGCCCCAGATTTAGCGTTTACGGAAGACGAACTTCTAGATGGCACCAATCCTCCCAAAGAGCAAAACCCAGACAATCTAACGGAGTATCAAGCCATCCGTAATAAAGTCTTTCGTTCCAATCTCTCATCAGAAGAAGCCTTCGACCAAGATGTCAACTTCTTGCTAGACTGGATCTCACGTCGCTTCGACTACTTAGACCGCGAATACTCCGGACTTAAGCGTTACAAAGAACTCTAATGGCCTCTTTTTAAACTAAGCCTACCATTTTCCCGTCCCTTGTGGTATAATTATACTTATGAAAAGGGATCTGTTTAAAGACAAGACATTACTTATTACCGGCGGCACCGGCTCTTTTGGCAACAAAGTCCTCGACCGCTTCCTCGAAGACGACATCGAACTAAAGGAAATCCGCATTTTCTCCCGCGACGAGAAAAAACAAGAAGACATGCGCATCAAATACAAGAACGACAAAATCAAATTCTTCATCGGCGATGTCCGCGACTACCGCAGTGTCGACGATGCCATGGATGGTGTTGACTTTATTTTCCACGCCGCCGCCC
>CAZZAI010000022.1:0-13914 GCA_964652665.1 uncultured Candidatus Saccharibacteria bacterium | reverse complement strand
TCCGAGTGGTTTAAGGAGCACGCTTGGAAAGCGTGTGTAGGGGCAACTCTACCGCAGGTTCGAATCCTGTCCTTTCCGCCAAAATAGCTGAACATTAAAAATCAGAGAACCACTTTAGTGGTTCTGGATAATTTTCTAAAATTCTCAAAATTAAAATTTATTTTAATTTTAGTAATTTTAAAAAATTATCCAAGTACGCTAGTACTCTGATTTTTAATAACAATAAACACAATTTTGGCGGCTCTAAAGGCCCAGGATTACCCAATCCCCTTCACCGCCAAACCAAAACAGGGTGCCGACATGAACGAAAACATAATTGAATTAAAATCTATCACCAAGCGCTACGGTTACGGCGATACCGAATCATTTGCCCTCAAAGATTTCGATCTCACCATCAAACGTGGCGAATTTATTATGATTATGGGGCCGAGCGGTTGCGGTAAGACCACTCTACTCAATATCATCGGTCTTCTCGATCGTGCCTCTAGCGGTAGTTATTTTTTGAACAGTGAAAACGTCGCAAATATCAGTGCGCGCCGCCAGGCCAAGATTCGCGCTAAGAAAATTGGCTTTATTTTTCAGAATTTCAACCTTATTCAAGACATGTCAATACTAGAGAATGTCGCCTTGCCACTGGTTTATGTTGGCCAACCACGCACGGTGCGCCTCACTAATGCTTCGAATGCTCTCGATCGTTTTCATCTTCGTGAACGCGAATACTATTTACCAAACCAACTTTCCGGTGGCCAACAACAGCGCGCCGCCATTGCTCGCGCCATCGTTGCGGAGCCAGAGATTATCCTTGCCGACGAGCCGACTGGTAATCTGGACTCTCGCGCTTCGACTACCGTAATGGAAGAATTAAAAGCAATCCATGAAGAAGGCAATACCATTATTATGGTGACGCACAATCCCGCTCTTACTACATATGCTACTCGCGTCATAAATATGTTAGATGGTCAGATTGACACTGACATCAAGACCGTTGCAGATCAAAACCTTCCACAACGTGTTGAAAATAAAACCAAAAAACGTAAAAGAAATCGGAGGAGACACTAATGGCATCATTGTTTCGTACTCATTTAAGACTAGCACGTGCTTCTATCCGGGAGAATCGCACGCGCTCATTCCTCACTTGTCTTGGCATCGCGATTGGCGTCGCTAGTATTATTTTGATTCTTTCTCTTACTGGTAGCATTTCTCGCTTGATTAGTTCCGAGGTCAGAGATATGGGTGCCGATCTCATGGTGGTCCGCCCCAACACCAATAAAGATTCCGTCACCAGTGTGATTGAAGAGCTGACTTCTGCCAATTCCTTCGAGAAAAGTAACCTCCGCCTTTCTGATGTCGCAGACATCGCCTCGATTTCCGGTGTCTCGGCGGTTGCTCCGCTCGCAGTTTCGTATAATACTCTGACTGATGGTGATAATACTGTCGACTCGGCGCTCATTCTTGGTACCACTCCAGATTTTATCAATATCGAGTCGCTCCCAATTAAGACCGGCTCATTTATCACCGACAAGAACAAGGAAAACTCCGTCGTAATCGGTCACACGCTTTCCCTCTATCTCTTTAATACGACTAGCCCAGTCGGTCGCACACTAGTCTTCCATGGTCAGCGTTTTATTGTTGTAGGTATTCTTGATAAGATTGACCAAAACATTAATTTTGACAACATCGATTTCGATAATGCTCTATTCATGGATTTAGGCACGCTCTCAAAGATTATCGATGCGCCTCAGATTCAGCAAATCAATCTCAAGACCACTACCACCGACATCATGCCGACTGTCGCCGCCGAAATCACAAATGTCCTGACCACGAAGCATCAAGGTGATACTAATTTCTCCGTTCTCTATGGTGATGCTATTACTCATCCCGCGAGCTCCATGCTGAACATTATTTCCGGTATGCTCGCTCTCGTTGCCGGCATTTCTTTAGTGGTCGGTGGTATCGGTGTAATGAATATCATGTTGGTATCTGTCGCAGAGCGCACTCACGAGATTGGTATTAGGAAAGCCGTCGGCGCATCAAGCTCTAATATCTTATCTCAATTTATGTTTGAGTCCCTTCTGCTCTCTCTGATGGGTGGTTTCCTTGGGATTATTTTGGGCTACATTTTCGCATTAGTAGTTTCCGCTATTACCCCTTTCACTCCTTATGTCAGTATCGAGATTCTTCTCATTACATTCCTTACTTCTCTCGCTATTGGTATTATCTTTGGTACCTACCCAGCATTAAAGGCCGCCTCAAAGGACCCGATCGAATCACTTAAACGTCTACGCTAATGAAAAAACTCCTAGAAAAACTCCCATTCTATAATCAGCTCGTTCTCCCCTACCATTTTTTACAAGCAGTCTACGCGAATTGTAAATTCCGCCACCCCGCGAAGCGTCTTCATGTGATTGGTGTCACTGGCACTAATGGCAAGACGACAACCTGTTTTATGATTTGGCAAATGCTAAATACCGCCGGCATCAAGACGGGGCTCATGACGACCGTAGCATGGGGGGTAGATTCTCTTGAATCTGAGCTTGGCCATATGACTACGGTCGACGCCATCACTCTGAATCGCCGCATCAAGGCTATCGCTGATTCCGGCGCAGAGTATCTGGTGCTTGAAGTCACTTCGCACGCCTTAGCGGAGTATCGCACTCTCGGCATACCTTTTGACATCGCAGTCTTCACTAATCTTACTCACGAGCATCTAGATTATCATAAGACTTTCGTAAACTACCGTAATGCTAAGGCCAAGCTATTCAAAAAAGCTAAGCTCTCCATCCTTAACGCCGATGATAAAACTACCAACTATTATGAAACTGTCGCCCACGAATATATCACATATGGCATAAAAAATGGCGAAATTCGCGCAAAATCGGTAAAATTAGCCGTAAACGGAGTAAAATATTCATCTGGTGATATAAATATTACCACCAATCTCCCGGGTGAGTTTAATATCTATAATTCCCTTGCCGCCGTCGCGGTCGGAGAGACACTTAGTCTCACGAATGAGCAAATCGAGCAAGGCATTGCTGCTCTCACCAGTGTCGAGGGCCGTATGAATCTTATTGACGAGGGCCAGCCTTTCACAGTGATTGTCGATTACGCCCATGCGCCGGATGCGCTCGAGAAAGTTTTTGAAAGCCTCGGCGAGGTCCGCGGCCGTATCATCTCGGTGCATGGCGGTGCCGGTCGTCGTGATCCCTCTACGCGTCCGATTCGTGGCGCCATCCTCGCCAAGTATTCTGATATTGTGATTATTACCGAAGACGATTCTCGCGACGAGGATCCGACAGAGATTGCCAGCGCCTTCATTAAAGGTGCCGTGAAGCAAGGCAAGATTCTAGACCAAAATCTTTTTTGCGAGCTAGATCGCTCTCGCGCTATCAAAAAGGCTCTCTCCATGGCCAGCTCGGGTGATGTAGTCTTGCTACTTGGCAAAGGCCACGAGAAGACTATCTTGCGCGCCGATGGTTCACATGATTTTGAGGACGTGAGAGTCGCCCGCCGTCACCTCCACTCATTAGGCTATCACAAATAATAGCTCCCAAGACGCATTGAATTACATAATAGGCAATTATTATGGTATTGTTTCATAATTCAATTGCAACCGAGGGACATAAAGACCAAGTCGCCGTCAGGCAGATTTGGTCGCTGTAGAGGCGAAGCAATGTGGTATAATCGAAGATTACCACATTGCGGAGCTCCCGAGGTGCAATGAATTATGAAACAACGCCATTATTATTTAAAAATTCTTTACACAAAATAATTTTTTTGTGCTACAATTAAATTATTAACAACATGATTGAGACCCATCGTCGTTAATACAAAGCAACAATTTATTAAGGAACTATAAAACGCATCATAGGCGCCACAAGGGCCTCATATGTTTTATACTTCCTAGTATAATGACGATGGGTCTCACCTTGCGGCGCCTTCGTGTTGTCTGGCGTTTCAAGGATAAAGGAAAGGATTCCATGAAGGTCATACAACAAAAACGGTCCTGTAAGAAGTTTACACTACCAAAACAAACAACTATTATTAAAAATACAGCCAGAAGAGCGAAAATCTTACTTCCCTGTTTATCTCTCGTTGCTATTACTCTTCTTTCTGGTATGATTCTTTCATCTTCGCTGTCTCTCGCTGAGAATCAGCAACTCTCTGCCTCTGTCCGTGTCGTGGAATCTTGTGCTATGACCATTACTGGCGCTGACAGTCATTTCACTGAGCTAGTCGGCGGTATGGTAGACCAGAATATTGGCGAATCCACCATCTCCGTTGCTTGTAATGATATTAATGGTTATAGCATTTATGCTGTAGGCTATGGTAATGGAACCGAAGGCAATACCAACTTAACTGGCACCACCACCGGCGAAATCATCCCTACCGGCACCGACATCCCAGAGACAAGTGGCAATCCAGTCAGTCAGTCTCAATGGGCGATGCGCCTCTCCGCTGTCTCTAGTGAATTCGTCCCGACCATCGTTTCCGACTCCGAAGGCTCCTTCGCTTCTAACCATAAGATTCCGAGTACCAATACCAAAGTTGCCACTTTTACAAACAACATTAGTCTTACTGGCTTCTCCAAGATTTCTACTACCTATGCTGTAGGTGTGATTCCTTATCAAGCTGCCGATACTTATACTGGCCAAGTAAAATATACTCTCGTCCACCCCAACTTCGCTGATTCTAACCAAAAAGTCTACATGCAAGACCTCACTCCAACTATGATCGCAGACCTACTGCCCAATGTCGGCAATACTTTTGTTGCCTACGACAAGCGTGACAACCAATCTTACAAAATCGCCAAACTCGCCGATGGTAAATACTGGATGGTGGAGAACCTCAATCTCGCCGGTGGAACAACCATTACTAGTGCCGACTCGGATGTGACGGAGAGCTATACGCTCCCAGCATCTGCTACAAAGAACGAAAATGACAACAACCTAACCGATGCTACGCAATTTAGCGACGACAATACCGCCTACGTCTTCAATTCCGGCAACAAGACCAACTGCGGCGCTTCCGGCCAAAACGTCCCCTGCGGCAGTTACTACTCCTATGTAGCTGCAACGGCCGGAACTGGGGCAAGTATAACTAGCAACGGCTACAATGCTTCGGGTTCTATCTGTCCGAAAGGCTGGAGGTTACCGACTGCTACGACTGAGGGCGTAGACCGTGATAGTGGTGGATATACCGGTGGTGACTTCTATAATCTAGCAATACAGTATGGGATGACCACAGGAAATTATAAAGAAGATCCTGATAATTCTCCAACCTTTGCTAGCCTAGCTGGTCCAGGCACGACGCCAGGCTTCCTGCGCGCCGGCCGCTACTACGATTCGACATTCAACTATGGTGGTTCGTACGGCTTCTATTGGTCCTCTACTTCTGCATCCGGTACTTACGCCTACTACATGAACTTCGGTTCGTCGTACGTGGATTCCGCGGACAACAACACTCGCAGGCGCGGAAACTCAGTCCGCTGCCTCTTCGAAACCCGTGACATCACTGACATCTCTACTATGCAGGAAATCTCCCCCGCCATCGCCGCGAACACCCCAGTCGGCACTTCTACCACTCTCACCGACTCTCGTGGTGGCGTAACCAAGTCATATACTATCGCGAAACTCGCCGATAACAAAGTCTGGATGACCTCTAATCTCGACCTCCCCGGCGGTACCACCATCACCAGCAACGACTCCGACGTCGCCACCAACTTCACTCTCCCGACCTCTGCTGAGAAAAATGCCGACAATAACAACTTAACCGACAGTACGCAATTTAGTAATGACAACACAGCCTACGTCTTTAACTCCGGCAACAATACTAATTGTGGCGCTTACGGCCAAAATATTCCATGTGGTAGCTATTACTCCTACCTCGCCGCCACCGCCGGCACCGGCGCAAATGTAACCGCTGACGGCTATAACGCTTCTGGCTCCATTTGTCCGAAGGGTTGGAGACTGCCAACATCCACAACAAGCAACGCAAGTGCAACATCTAATAATAACTGGAAGACTGGTGATTTCTATGCTATCGCCAAGGCATATGGCGCAAATCTTGAGTCTAATTACTCTCAAAATTCTAGCACCTTCTACAACAACGCAGGTCCAAATACCGTGCCAAACTTCCTCCTTGCTGGCGTATACGACAATTCGATATTCTACAATGGCGGTTCGTATGGTAATTTCTGGTCTTCCACCTCCAATTCAGGTAGTTACGCTTACAACCTTTACCTTAACTCGTCTAGCATCAATTCCGCAAGCGAATACTATCGTAAAATAGGCCGTTCCATCCGTTGTATCGCAAAATCTTAGCCGAGAACATTTCCGAGACCAAGCATCTGCTCCAATTCTGCGCCTTTGACGAACCCATATAATTTTTACAACATTTCCCCATCCGGAGACAACACTGTATTTGTCGTAGGATTGGGTGAAATGTTGTGAAAATTATCGTGGCGTGAGGAAACCAGCGCGGAATTGGAATAGAGCTTGGTCTATCCATAGCGCAGTCCCGGCGGGACTTCTTAGAATTTGCCCGGCGCGAAGCTCACCGCGAAGAAATGGAGTGGTGAGAATGCATTACACGAGCTTTCATGCTAGTGGTGTCACAATAGACCAAGCTCTACTCCACCTCGTAATTTGCAATCCCATTCACGATATCTTCGGTATTCTTGATCCCCATCGCTTCGGCAATCGCAATCGCACAGGCCATATAGGCCACCGCTGTCTCCCCAGGGATGAAAGTTGCTACACTCATTACTTCGGACTTCACCGAGAAAGTCGCCTCCGTTCCCTTTGGATAGAGTTTGGAATTCAGGATTTTCACTTCTCCACCACTTTGCCCATAGGCGATTGTCCGCGCGGTGCCCTTGAACTCTGCGAAGGTGTTATAGTTCACATCATCATGATTAAGTACCACTATCTCGGGTTTCATATCAAAGAGAGTTTTCTCACTTTCCAGGAATTCTTCCGCACTCATATCATTGAGCCCCGATGCGACGAAATTCGTCATCGCCGCGACTGTGACGGGCAACCCATAGAATACATTGTCGCGCAGGTCTTCCGCGGGTACGGTCACGATTACGACATTCGCCCCGGCTTTCCAAGCATCCGATAAGAACTTATGTAGCATCCCGATTTTGAATGGTTGGTCACTAGCGAGTACCGCTACTTGTTCTCCTGAAGCCTTCAAGATTTCGTGCACGAAGTGCGCCACCGTGGTCTTCCCTGTCGCGCCGGTAATTGCGATTAGCTTCATATCCTTTAGCGGGTTACCGTAGTACGACTTCAGAAGCTTAGCTTTGATTTTCTGCGTTTTGGCTTTCATCCCCCCGTTTTTGTTTTTGCCTCGACTCTGTGAACGCTTTTCCATATCTTTATTTTACCACTTTTTCCACAAAAATAAAATCATTACCCTAATCAATTATCACGCCTCTCGAGTCCAACTCATTCAAGTAACTTACAGACTAGACTGACGATGAGCCCCTTTTCTTTTGGCTCACTTTCCGCGATGAGAAGCGCAATTGCGGTAAGGGCGCGGTCCGATATCTTGGTCTCCCCTGCTTTTGTGAGATGATAGTTATTGATGGTGAGAAATAGAATAAATAACAGTGCTCCGATTCGCTTGTTCCCATCATAAAACGGATGGTCTTTGATGACGAGATAGAGTAGATTCGCTGCTTTCTCGGGGACACTTTTGTAGAGTTCTTCACCATCGAAACTCTGAAATACCGCCGCGAGACTCGCGTCAAATCCCCCGCCACGCTTCTTTCCGAATAGATCCGAGCCCTTGACGCTCTTCCGAAGTTGTATGATCGCTCGGTCGCACATTTCGGGCGTTAATTCCCTGCCCTCTCTGACTCGGTTCATGAACCGCAGGTCGATCCTCCCATCATCGTATTCGGCGAGTGTACGGAAGCTCTCGGTGTATTTTGAGATGACTTCGAGCACCCCATTCGCCTCCCCGGCGTCCAGTTCGTTTCGCGCTGTCAGTCGCCGCACGATGCCGATCATTTCCTCCACATCACGCAGCCGTTTCAAATCTCTTTTTTCGGCCAGTCGTGCTAGTCGCATTTGATTCACTGCTACTCCATCAGTCAGGTAACGTTTCAGCACCGATGTCGCCCAGACTCTGAACTCCGTTGCTTTTTTCGAGTTCACACGGTATCCTACCGAGATAATCGCATCGAGATTATAATATTTTTTAGCACGCTTCACCTTGCGCGTTCCCTCCATTCGAACTTGTTCCAAAATGGAACAAGTTGCCGCCTCTTTCAGCTCTCCACTTGCGTAGATGTTGCCAAGATGCCTCACGATTGCCGGCCGCTGTACGTCAAAAATTGTCGCCATCTCCTCCACCGTCGCCCAGACTGTCTCATGCTCCATATCGACGTTAAAAACCACCTCTCCGGTCACCCCTTTATAGATTTCAATCTGTTTGCCTAGATTCTCCGTCATAGAACTCCTTATCATTATTATAACAGACCAGTTGTGATATAATCTAAAAAAGGAGATAAAATGTCAAAATCAATCGTAATCTATTTTTCCCGAGGCGACGAGGAATACGCTGTCGGGGTCGTTCATCCAGGTAATACCGAGCTTCTCGCCAAAGAAATCGTGAAAACCACTGGCGCAGATGAGTTTAAAATCGTCCCGACGAAGCCGTATCCAGCCAGCTATATGGACTGTATCGAGCTCGCGACTACCGAGAGGAATCAAAGCGCCCGCCCCGCCTACGAGGGTGATGTGGATTTGGCTGGCTACGACACAATTTATCTTGGCTATCCGATTTGGTGGGGAGATTTGCCGATGATTGTTTATTCATTCTTGGAGGCTCACGACCTCTCCGGCAAGACTATTATCCCCTTTAATACTCACGAAGGCTCTGGCAATTCTGGCACCTACGAGACTCTGAAGTCGAAGTTCCCTGCCGCCACCTTCAAGGGCGACGGGTTTAATCTGTCTGGCACTAAGGCACGCACACCGGAGGGCCTCGCCGAGCTAAACCGCTGGCTCGCTTCTCTATAGATTACGCCATCTTCGCGCTCGGATGCTGATTCGCGAGCTTCCTATCAAAAGTATATAGCGGCTCCCACCCCTTCTTCTCTGCTTCGAACGCCGCATAGCAGTCCACAAACGAAAGCGCCGGGTGCTCCGCATAGAACGGTAGCACCGTCTCGAGTATAAAATCGCTAATCTCCAAGTTTGGTATTTCCGATAGCGCCCGTATCGCTTCCAAAATATTTATCCTTGCTACGCCCTTAGACTGTAAATTGAAAACAACTTCGGCTAGCACCAAGTCCGACACGTATAGGGTCTGCTCAGAGTCGAGAAATAACTTCCGGACTTTCTTTACTTGTACATCTACGTCCTTCCAAAGATATCGTAAGATTATATTTGTGTCAACCGATGATTTCACTGGCACCTCCTTGCTTCCTCAGCGAAGTACTCTTTAGCGTCTTCGCTTTCTGCCCACTTTCGTTCCCATTCAGCTGTTGTGAGCCCGCCGTACTCTCGGTTGTGTCGTTCTCGTATCTCCTGTGGTATTAGTTCGTCTATCTTTGCGGCAACTTCGTCTACTGTCTTTTCCCTCTCTATCGTCACCGCGTCTTTCATCTTCCGAAACACGATTCTCTGCCCCGGCTCCACTCCGAGTGCTTCCCGTACCCATTTTGGTATCGTGATTTGCCCCGTTTTTGTAATTGTTGCTGCGTATCCCATCCTGCTTTCCTTCCTTAATTATTGACTAGCTTCATTAATTTTATTTCTCTACATTAATTCTAGCACACTTCCATTAAAAAGTCAATCACCAACATCTACCTATTTCCCCCAAAATATGTTATAATATAAAAGAAGATTGTACAATTAACAAGATTAGGACATTGAAAAGGAGGACTAATTATGGAAAAACATTTTGCGGTTAGTGGATTCGTAATGAACCAATCTCACACTAAACTCTTAATGGTCTATCACAAGAAGATGGGGGTTTGGGTTATCCCGGGCGGCCATCTAGAAGAAAATGAGTATCCTTTTGAAGGAGCAAAACGTGAAGTGTTGGAAGAAACTGGGGTCGAAGCAAAGATTCTTGACTACTCCGAAGTGCGAACTCCCGAGAGTAAAAAGGAGAAGCAGATACCAAACGCCTACATTACACTCAGTGAATCAATCCCCGCAAAAGGCGACAAAGACGCGCATATCCATATGGATTTAATCTATTTGGCGGAAGCAGATGAGAATGCTGACATTTTGCCTCAGGAGGATGAAGTAGGTGGTGTCAAATGGATGACTTTTGAAGAAGTGCTTGATAGTGATACCTTTGACTCTATTAGACAAATAGTGAAGAGGATGCTTGAAAGAGGGGGTGAGACACGATGCGAGAATTCAGATTTGTAATTACACCATTTTGCAACTACAGATGCTTCTTCTGTCACAGGGAGAGTGCTTGCGGTCAAATTAATTTAATGCTTAAGCCTTCAGACTACATTTTTCTTGGTCAAGTTGGAAAGAACATGGGGTGGAGCACCGTGACTATTACTGGCGGGGAGCCGTTTATTTCCCCAATATTTAACGACGTGACTGAGGAGCTAAAACAACTCGGTATTAGAATTACAGTTGTGACTAATGCGTCTCTTCTGGCCAAACCATCAGAAATGCTAAAAAATATTGAACAAGTAAATATTTCGCTTCATACAATGAACCCTGAAGTTTACCGCCAAATTACCCGAGTGAATTATCCGTTAGAAAACATCTTAAGCACTATTGCAACAATAAGGGCACTAATGCCTGAGCTGGTAATTCACTTGAACTATACTGTGATCAAAAGGATGAATGATTCCAACGAAGAGTTCGAAAAAGTCTTAAGATTTGGTCGTGAAGTGAAAGCAGAAGTTAAGTTTATCGATCTATCTACTACTGATATGGATATTGTCACCAATGCAGATGACATTGTCAAACAACTCAAAGAACTAGGCTTTCAAATCAAAAACCAAGATGCTTGGCAGTATCGTCTTAGTAGGAGGGATGAAGTGACTAGAGTTACGAAATGTCCTTTTAACGGCAAACACGCTGATTTGCCGACAAGAGATATTTTCGTCGACTCAGACGGGACGCTATATAAGAGTTATGGTGGATATTTAGCCATAAACGCTCTGAACGAGATCAAATCTCGAGACGAGGAACACCTTAGGCAAAAAATGAAAATCCTCTTTTGAAAGGAGGAGCGGCAAGCTCCTCCTTTTTAGAGTTTAGCTAGATATAATTCCACTTTCTCTTAGAATATGTTATAATATCCCTTATGAAATTACTCATGCACACCTGTTGTGCTCCCTGTAGTGTCTACTGTATCGACTCTCTCCGCGCCGAAGGGCTAGAGCCGACCCTTTTTTGGTACAATCCAAACATCCATCCTTACATCGAGTACAAGACCCGTCGCGACTGTCTCAAGGACTACGCCGCCTCCATCGACGTAAACCTCATCATCGACGAAGAATATGGCCTTGACGAATTCTGCAAAAACGTCGTGAGTGATCTCGAGAACCGCTGCGTGAACTATTGTTACAGGAAGCGCCTCACCGAGACTGTCCGCTATGCCGCGCACCACGGCTACGACACTTTCACTACTACCCTCCTCGTCTCCCCCTACCAAAAGCACGACGAGCTCATCGCCGTCTGTAAAGAGCTCGAAGCTCTCTCTGGTGTTAAATTCCTCTACCGCGACTTCCGCGTCGGCTTCCGCGAGGGGCAGGCAAAGGCCCGCGCTCTCGGCCTCTACCTTCAGAAGTACTGCGGTTGCATCTTTTCCGAGGAAGACCGCTACAAGAAGCAAATTCTCCGCGACGCCGTCACCACTCCGAAACCTGCCCTTGCCGACGCACCCACTCTCTCCGACCTCTCTACCGGGCCTTCTCTCATGGACCCCGCTCTCCCCAATCTTTCTACCACTCCCATTACCCCCGAGGCCATCTAACCATGAAAGTCTCCCATCTCTCCCTCGCCTACGGCACCAAAATCATTTACGACGACGCTAGCTTTACTCTCGAATCTGGCGACAAAGTTGGCATCGTCGGCGTCAATGGTGCCGGCAAGACCACCCTCATGAAAATTCTCCGCGGCGAACTGACGCCAGACGAAGTTGAACTAGATCTCCCTAGCACCCGCTTCGCTTTTCTCCCCCAGGAGATTGCCACCACCGAAGACGACCAAGACAAGACCGTCTGGGACTATATCAAGGATGGCCGTCCCATCGACGCTCTCCAAGACCAACTGAACCTCGAGTACGAGAAGCTCGCAAAATATCCAAACTCCGCCAAAATCACCGACCACATCACCGCCCTTCAGGATCTCATCGACTCTTACGACCTCGCGACCTACGACTACGACCTCTTGAAAATCACCGAGAAAATGCACCTTGATTCCCTCCTCGACCGCAAAATGCGCGACCTCTCCGGCGGTCAGAAGTCCAAAGTCGCCTTCGCAAAAGTCCTTTTTGAAAACGCAAGTCTTCTCCTCCTCGACGAGCCAACCAACCACCTCGATGCCGAGACCAAAACTTTTGTTGAGAACTACCTCCGAAACTATCACGGCACCGTCCTCATCATTTCACACGACCAACCTTTCCTCGACCGCATCACCACAAAGACTCTCTTCATCAACAAAGTCACCCACAAAATCAAAGTCTACCCAGGCAACTACTCCACCTTCCGCCGTCTCTATGCCGAGGAGAAAGCCGCCGAGGATCAACGCATCACAAACGAAGAGCGTGAGATTAAGCGTATCACCGAGTTCGTCGAACGTGCCCGTGCCACCAAACGTTCCAATACCGCCCTCATCCGCCAAGGTCACGTCCGTGAGAAACTTCTTGAGAAGAAACTCGCTGCCCTCGAGACTCGTGAAGCCGAGTATAGTAAAGTCTCTCTCGACCTCACCCCTCGCCGCACCCCGAGCAAAACTGTCCTCGAAGTCCAAAACCTCACTTTCTCCTACCCGGGCTCCAGCACTCACCTCTACGACAAGCTTAGTTTTTCCCTCACTCGCGGCGAGAAGTTTCTCATCGTCGGTGAAAATGGTGTCGGCAAATCTACTCTCTTAAAACTTATCGTGGGCCAACTTCATCCCGTGAGTGGTTCTGTCATCTATGGCCATCATCTCGACCTTGCCTACTATGCTCAGGAGTTCGAGATGCTGGACGACCACCGCACCATCCTCGAGAATCTCAAATCTTATGACTACACCGACACCGAACTTCGCTCTCTCCTCTCTAATTTTCTCTTCACTGGCGACGACGTGTTCAAGCCCGTCTCAGTCCTCTCCCCTGGCGAAAAAGCCCGTGTCGCCATGGCGAAGATCCTAAGCCAGAAGCCGAACTTCATCATTTTGGATGAGCCGACCAACCACCTCGACCCCGATACCCAACGCATCATTGGCGACAATTTTCGCGACTTCCCGGGCACTCTCATGGTCGTCTCCCACAACCCTAGTTTCGTCGAGAGAATCGGCATCACTCGCATGCTCATCGTTCCCTCCGACAAATCCGAGCTCGCCCTCATCAAAAACTACTCTCGCGAACTCCTCGACTACTACTATTACCTCAATTCTGACCTCGTGTAAAATAATTATAAAATTCTATTGACAAGCCATTTTTTGTGATATAATAAAATTATTAACAACAAATTGCATCCCGTTGTTACATACAATTAGAGTCTCGAAAGCATTATAGGCACCACAAGGCCGGAAGCTTTCGAGTCGTGGGAAACCATGATTAGCAACGGGATGCACCTTGCGGTGCCTATTGTGCTATCAAGGGCACTTCAAGGTTAACAGAGAGGTAACACCATGAAGGCCATACAAAAACTAAACAAGCTATTTAAATCACAACGGGTGACGGTCGCGGAAGGGTTCCCACGGAGCTCGC
>CAZZAI010000021.1:0-14042 GCA_964652665.1 uncultured Candidatus Saccharibacteria bacterium | reverse complement strand
AAAGATTCTAGTATTACCTTTACGTCAACTAGAAGTACTGCTAGTGTAGATCTTACTGTCACAAACGAAAATGGTACTTTTGCTAGTAGCACAGACGGTACTAATGGTACTACCGATACTAGAGCTGCCTTTAGTATTTCTACTACCAACTTCACTGGCTATACCTTAACTATCGCATCTAACACTAATACGTCCGCACTCACCAATACTAATGGTGGTTCACTTTCTTCTATCTTAAGTCCAATAGATGAATCCACCTTCAATACTACTACCTACAATAATAAGTGGGGCTACAAACCAAACTACTACGGCTCTTCCGCTAATACTAACTATCACCCATCTCCTACCACTACCGCTACTACACTAGACGCGACTACCACTGCGAACACTACTGCCAAGAACTACACCATCGCCCTCGGCGCTCGTGCTGACTATACCAATGCCAGTGGTACCTACTCTAGCTCTAACTACAAACTTATGTATGTAGCAAACCCGGTGGCTCACTCTATTACCTTTGCAGACAACTCTGGTGATTCTACCGTAGCCAACATCCCAGCCGTCCAATCCTCAGACAGTGTTACTACCTCAACTATTGTACTTACTTCTGCAACACCAACTAGGACTGGCTACTCATTTAAATCATGGTGTCTTGGCATAGTATCTAATAGCGGCACTTCCTGTTCCGGTACAGAATATGCTTCTGGTGCCAGCTTTGGTATAGATCGCACCACTAGTGAATTAGATAATACGACTACTCTCTATGCGAAATGGCAAGTAATTCCTTATGTTCAGAATACTTATGTGCGTTATCAGAATGCTGATGGCACATATGGTGGCTATAGTTTTGCAGAAAGCCGCTCAGTTAATTTTGGTGAAAACTACTCTTATGCTACTAATGGTGGTGACGGAGCTACTTACCAGACTGGCTCAACTAGTTATACAGTTACCGGCACGAAAGATAACTACATCACGGTAGACCGCCAAGTCTATACTTGCTATATCCAAGTAAGATACCAAGATGCAGCTGGCAACTATGGTGGATATGATGCAGTGGTAAATACTACCATGCGCGCTGGTAATACTTGCGCTTGGGGTAGAGCAGCAGATACGTATTACCAATACTCTGGTGCGAGTGCAGCTATATCGGGAAATATTGGTTGGTCGCTTGATATAAATCGCCAAGTCTATACTTGCTATATCCAATCTCGTCACCAAAATGCTGATGGTGGCTATACTGGCTATACAGCAAGAGTCAACCAAGCTCAATACGCCGGCTCCACCTGCGCTTGGGGTGTAGGTGCCGATGCTGCCTACCAAGCTGCTAGCTACTCTGCCGAACTCACCGGCAATATCGGTGCATCAATAGATATTAATAGAAATACTTATGTGGTGGATGTAAATCCGGTCATTAACGAAACTGTATATGGTAGTGGACTAGCTGGCTTTACCTTTGATGTCTATCTAGATGGTGGCCTTAACGGTAATGATGTGACTGATTGGTATAACGGCTCAATCCGTTATGGCCAGACCATTCGTGTTATCGCTAATGGCGTAGGCGGCTACAACATCACCGCTGGAGACCTTAACTATACTGTCACTGGAGGACTAGACATCCGTCCGACTTGGCTAGATAATGTCGCACCAGTTCTTACTAACTGGTGGTGGGGTGAGACAAACGTCAATGTCGCTCGCCTTTATATCCAAGCCTGGGACGCGGCTGGAGTTAAAACTGTTCAATGTCCAACTTCTACCGCAAGCGGTGGATATGGTAACTGGGTCTGGTTTAATGCTGTCTGGGACTCTGGTGCTAATGCCTATCGTTGTGATATTACTCCCGCTACCTTCGGCCACTACGACCAGACCTATATTACGCATCTCTACATGTGGGATAATCGTGATAATGGAGGATATATCAATCAGACATCGGTTGCGATACCGAGCAATAAGCTCTGGTTCCAGAATGCTACAAGTGCAGACTGTGGTAAGACTATGTATGACAACCGCGGTAATGACACCTACAAGAACATCGCCTATACTACAGCAATGATTGGCGGCCTCTGCTGGATGACGAGAAACCTAGATTTGCCTGGTGGTACTACACTTAGCCAATCTGACTCTAATCTAAATGGTTCTACTACATCCTTCACGCTCCCAGCATCTTCTGTCTATAACTCTGGACGCACGACGTGCTCCTATGATTATTATACTGGCTCTTGTTATTCTTACTACTTCTACGATGCTGCTACAGCTGGCACTGCTTATTATGGTAGTGTAGCCCCTTCCGATATTTGTCCTTATGGCTGGAGACTCCCAACTCGCTTTGAAACGGACAACATGCGGTACTCTGCTTCGTCCTTCTCCACCGTTTACTCAGGCAGCTACCGCAACTCCGCGTTCGACAACGTGATGGATGACCACGGCAACTCGTACGGGCTCTGGTGGTCTTCTACGGTCAGCGATTATAGATCCACGTACCTCATGTACTACAACTATGGTAGCCTGGTTACCAGCAGCAACTACAAGTGCTCCGGGACCTCTATCAGGTGCGTGGCTAAGTCCTAGCCTCCTCAGACCTGAACTGTACCCTTAAAAGTTGACATCTATTTTCAACCAGACCCCAAAAAGTAGACACCTTTCTCCATACGGTGTACCCAAAAAAATAGACAGTTGCAACACGCTTGGCCTTTTAAACTTATCGCCGTTATAGTATAATGGCGATAAGTTTATTTTAGGAGATGAGTTGTCGAAAACCGCTAAGAAAACCGCTAATATTGTGGCGCTTCGGGGCATTAAACGTGGTATAATAGTTGTAGATATGTGGAGGTGTGATGAAAAAGAAGTTTAGTCTCGCGCGGTGGTGCGATGAGTGGGTGCTCGCGGCGAAGGGGATTTTGCTCGCGGGGAAAGAAAAGCGATTCTGGATCGGGTTCGTCATCGCATTCTTGTTCTTCGGGACGCTGATGAATCTGCTCTCTGGTGGGTTCTCGAAATTCGAGCTGATGGGGGCGCTAGGATTCCCGCAGAATATGCAGATTATCGGTAGTGCGCTGGCTGGGACGATTGGGATTGGGATGCCGTTTCTCGAGTGGCTACCTGTGTTTTTGATTGCGGTACTCCAGGGGACTTTGATTGGTCTCATCGTGTTACTTTGGGATAAGAAACGGGTGAAAAGCTCCGCCGAGACGACTAATGTAGGAAGAGAGCAGAAGCAAGAATCGAATGCAGCGAATGTCGAGAAGGCGGGTATTATCACGGGGCTAATCGCGCTAGGGGCGGGATGTCCGACTTGCGGGACGACGCTGCTCACACCGCTACTCGGGGCGATTTTCTCGACAGGGAGCTTCGCGGTGGCCGGTATTATCTCTGGTGTAGTGACGGCGCTTGCGATTGTCATTGCGCTACTCTCGCTCAAACGAATGGGCGAGGAAACATACGTAGTGATGATAAACGAGCGATATATAAGGAAGATTCGGCAAAAAACGCAAAAATCTGATACAATAGAGGGAAAGGAGTAGAAATGGAGGAAAAAACAGGTAAAGCTGGGGCGATTTTGAGAATCGTCGGAGTAATAGCGATTATCGCAGTGGTAATTGCGGCGATTGTGGCAAGCATGAACCATAAGACGCCGGTCGCGGAGAAGGTCTGGTATCCTGAGATGACGCTTGGCGATATGGAAACGGCGGAGAATCATTTCATCATCTATTCGGATATCGCGTGTCCGTATTGTATTGCGTTTGAAGCGGCGATGGTGGAGCATCATGACGAGCTGATGCAATATATTGAGCAGAATAAGGTACTGATCGAGGTGCGCGCGACGGATTTCTTGTATGAATTCGGGGAATCTAACCCGATTGAATCGCGATATTCGGCGGTGGCGACATATTGTGCGAAACGTGAGGGGAAATTCTGGAATTTCTACGACAAGGCGGTCTCGACAGTATGGAATGATTGGTTTAAGGGGATGGGGAAGGCGGCTTTCACGGACTTCAATAAATTAGGCAAGGGCTATTGGATCAAGATGGGGAAAGATGTGGGACTGTCGGATGAGTTTGCGAGTTGCGTAGAAAACGATGAGACGCTGCCAGAAGTGATGGCAGATGCGAGAAAAATGGCGAAATTTGTAAATGGGCTACCTTATTTCAAATTTAATGAGTACGTTTCATCAGGATTTGACTTGTCTTGGGGCTGGGAATATGTACTAATGTACTTCGATGCCGGAATGAAAAGTAAATAAAAGCTTTCTGAAGGAAATTATTGAATTATATAGTGAAATATTTTGTCATGTTTGTCAATATCGAAGTGTTCGGTTTTTGTGAAATGACCCCTGTTAGATTTGGCACAATGCGGCTTAAAAATGGTTGTGGAAAACTTTTTATAAAAACATAAAAAATATCGAAAATCAATGTTGACATTGATAATGGTTGTGATAAAATAGAATTATGTTCGGACCGACCCGACGTTGAGAGAGGCCTGAACGATAGCGTTAGTATTTGGGTGGAGAGTGTGAGAATTATTTAGCTATATAATTCACCTAGAAATAACAAGTGAAAAGCCCAAGAAAATTGGGCTTTTTGCGTAAGTATGATATAATGGATGTATGAAACTGCCCAGAAATGTGGATAGAATTCTTGGTATTGTAACGGTCTTTATCGTGTCGTTTATTTTGGCTTTTGCGGCAAATTATAACAACAACGATACTTTTGCGGGCAACGAAGAGGGCATTTATAAGGAAGCAGCGGAGTACTTTGTGACTTTCTATGATGACGGTGAGAAGCTGATTGTGAAGACGAGTGCTCCGACGGTGGGTGAGGCGCTCTCAAGGGCTGGTATTATCGTGGCGGAGACGGACAAGGTGGAGCCGAGTCTTACGACCGAGATTACGGGCGACAATTTCTTCGTGAATATTTATCGTTCTAGGCCGGCGGTAGTGAAAGATGGTAAGCTAGAGAAATACCTAATGACGGCAAGCTACGATCCGAAGACCGTGGCGAGAGAGGCTGGGATGACGATATATGATGGAGACGAAGTGAAAATGGTCGCTAACTCCAATTTTCTTGAGATGGGGGTGGCGAGCCTATATGAGGTGATACGAAATGGTGGTAGGACGATTACGATAGAAGAAGAGATTCCGTTTGGGGAAGAAATCGTGAAAGATTATAACCTGGCGCCTGGGGAGCGGGCGGTAAGACAGCTAGGAGAGACGGGTCTCAGAGTCAAAACATACGAGGTATTTTATGAGAATAACGTGGAGGTCAGACGCGAACTAAAGCTAGAAGAGATACGGCGTGAGCCAGTGGTGAAAGTAGTAGCGGTAGGCGCGAACCCGATTGAGAAGAATCCTTTGACGCCAGCGATGGGGCGCAATAGATATACAGTGCGGCGAGCGGATGGAATATTGATCGAGAGACAAGAGACGTATTATGATCTTGATATGAGTGGAGTAATGCTAATCGCGGCGCGAGAATGTGGAGTGGAGCCATATTATACGGTGAGAGAAGATGGTGTGAAAGTTGATCAAGATGGATATGTGCTCGTGGCGGCAGACCTGGATAGATATCCGCGGTGCTCCGTGGTAGATACGTCGCTTGGTGCGGGGAAGGTATACGATACGGGGACATTCGTATTTAGCAACCAAGAACAATTCGATCTTGCGACGGATTGGACAATAAGGGACGGAAAGTAATGAAAAATAATAAGGCACTGGGCCAGCATTGGCTAAATAACCGGGCAATACTGGAGGAGATTGCGGCGAAAGCGGCGGACGGTAGCGACGGAAGTGTGTGTCTTGAAATCGGGCCTGGGCTCGGGACTTTGACTTCGTCGCTTTTGAAGCGGTTTTTTAAGGTGGTGGCAGTGGAATACGACGAGAGATTAGCAAAGAACCTGCCGGGGTCGTTCCCGGGAAAGAATCTTGAAGTGGTGAACGAGGATATTTTGAAATATGACTTGAGCCAGATACCAAAGGGGTACGTGGTGGCGGGGAATATACCATATTATATTACGAGCCCGATTATCGAAAAATTGCTGACAGCCGCGGTGGTACCAGAGAGAATTGTACTTTTGATTCAGAAGGAAGTGGCGGAGAGAATTGCAGATACGCGGGAGTCGCTTCTTTCTCTTATGGTAAAGAATAGAGCCGAGGTGGAGCTCGGGCCGGTAGTAGTGAGAGACGAGTTTACGCCGCCACCGGAGGTAGACTCACAGGTGATCGTCTTGAAGCCGCATCCACCTATTATAAGTGAAGCGGTGATGAAAATGATTCAAGTGGGATTCTTGTCGCCGAGAAAGAAAGTGACACGGAATTTATCGGTACTGATGCCGAGAGACGACATCAAAGATATGTTCGTGAAGCTTAATATTAATATAGATGTGCGACCAGCGGAATTGCACTTAAACGATTGGCAAAGAATTTATGATGGCATAATGCAAATGTGATATAATGGTAGTAATATGTTAGATGTGAAGTTTATTAGAGAAAATACGGAGCTTGTAGAAAAATCAGCACGTGAAAAGGGGTACAAGATTGATATTCAGGAGATTTTGCGAGCCGATGACGAGCGGAAAGAAATCTTGACGGAGGTCGAAGGCTTAAGAGCGCGGCGCAATGAAATCGCGTCGAAGATGAAAGGCGGTAAGCCAGCGCCGGAGCTAATCGCAGAAGGAAAGGCGATAAAGGAAGAGTTAGCGGAAAAAGAACAGACGCTTGCTACGCGCGAGGGGGAGCTACGCGAGATGCTGAAGCGCGTGCCGAATGTGATTTTTGACGATGTGCCGCTAGGCGGTGAAGAATGCTCGGTAGAGGTGAAGAAGTGGGGCGAGAATCATGCGACAGGGGTAGATCATTTGGACTATGCGGTCAGTCGCGACTGGGTGGATTTTGAGCGGGGGGCGAAAGTCGCAGGAGCGAAGTTCTATTACTTGAAAGACGGGCTGGCGCTGCTCGAGAATGCGCTACTGCAATATGGGCTTTCGAAAGTCTTGGAGCATGGGTTTACTTATATGACGGTGCCAGATATGGTGTCGAGTCGGGTGCTAGAGGGATGTGGGTTTAACCCGAGGAGTTCGGAGCAGAGTGATGAATACTATATCGAGGGAGAGGATCTCGCGATGATTGCGACAGCAGAGATGCCGCTTACGGGATATCACATGGATGAGATTATCGACGAAGATAAGCTACCGCTATGTTATGCGGGGTACTCGGCATGTTTTCGTAAGGAAGCGGGGACATATGGGAAGTATACGCGTGGGCTGTTCCGAGTGCACCAGTTCAATAAGCTTGAGATGTATGTTTTTTGCCTGCCAGAGAAGAGCAAGGAGATGCACGAAAAGATTCTTGCCATAGAAGAAGATATCTGGCAGGGGTTGGGAGTGCCGTATCACGTGATAAATATAGCGGCGGGCGATCTCGGGGCGCCAGCGGCAAAGAAATATGACATGGAATATTGGAGTCCGGTGAATCAGAAGTATCAGGAGATTACTTCGTGCTCTAACTGTACAGATTTCCAGGCGCGGGCCTGTAATGTGCGGGTACGCCGGAAAGATGGTACGGTGGAATTCGTCCATACCCTGAACGGGACGGCGATTCCTCTGGCGCGGGCGCTCGTAGTGATGCTCGAAAATTTTGCGACTGAGAATGGAAAGTTCAAGGTACCGGAAGTGCTGAGACCATACCTTGGCGGTAAGGAAGAATTGTAACTAAAGTGATTTGGGCGCGTGCCTAAAGAAAGGAGAAAAAATGATAGAAAAGATTGAAGTCACCGGAAATGACTATAAAGTAGAAGAAAGCTTGAAGAAATATGTCGAGAAAAGATTGGGGAAACTCGACCGCTACTTGCCAAAGGAAGCCAAGAAAGACGTAGTGGCAAAGGTAGTAGTCTCGGAAATCGGGAAAAGTAAAGGTGATAAATACGAAATTTCCGTCGCAATGGAACTAACTGGCGGTAAAGTGATTGCCGCGCGAGACGAGTGTTCGAACGTGTTTGCCGGGGTAGATTTAGTAGAAGCGAAACTCACGGGGCAGATTCGTCGTTACAAGCTTGAGGTACAGCCGCATCGCCAAAAAAGAAGCTTGAGGGACCTCTTTATTAAGCGAGGATAATGTGGTAAAATAGGGGGAAGATTTAGGAGTTATTTATGGTGAAAAAGACCGAGCATGGTGCCGACTTGGAAAGACCGGCAAAAATGAAGAAAGAAAAGAAACCGACAGACAAATTGGCAGACAAAACTGCGCTTACGAAATTTTTACAGGGTGTTTTTGGTGACGCACAGAAGAAAATTCTGAAGAAAATGTGGAAGCGTGCTCGTGCGATTGGCGAGATGGAGCCAAGATACGCGGCGATGAGTGATGAGGAACTACGAGACCAGACGCGGATTTTCAAGGAGCGGATCGACAAGGCTTTGAAGCAGACACGCGCGGAAGCTATGTCGGGCAGTGAGGCGCTTGAAGCTGAGACAGGGGATGAGGCACTTGAGGCGGAGGCTCGGCTCGGTACTGGTAAGGACGCTAGTAAAAAAGCGAAGAAGGCTAAGAAGTCCAAAAAGGCTGCTCGGCAGGTTGACGATGCGAAGATTCTTGATGAGATATTGCCGGAGGCTTTTGCAGTGGCGAGGGAAGCATCGAAGCGTGTGCTCGGAATGCGTCCGTATGATGTACAGCTGATTGGTGGTATGGTGCTAAATAGCGGTGCCGTGGCCGAAATGAAGACCGGTGAAGGCAAGACGCTGGTCGCGATGCTTCCTGCGTATCTAAATGCCTTGACGGGACATGGTGTACATGTGGTGACGGTGAATGATTATTTGGCGCAACGTGATGCAGGGTGGAATGGTCCGATTTATGATTACCTTGGCATGAGTGTGGGCGTGATTGTGAATGAAGCTTCGTATATCTATGATGCAGAGTACATGAATGAGGCTCACGACGATGAGAGGTTCCGGCATCTGAAGCCCTGTACGAGAAAAGAGGCTTATGCGGCGGATATCACCTATGGAACGAATAATGAATTTGGGTTCGATTATCTTCGCGATAATATGACTAGCGAAGTACAATATTTGCGACAGAGAGAGCTAAACTTTGCGATTGTAGATGAGGTGGATTCAATCTTGATTGACGAAGCGAGGACGCCGCTGATTATCTCAGCACCGGCAGGTGATAATCCGGAACAATATTATCAATTTGCGAAGATTTGTGAGAGATTGGTGCCAGAAGATTATATCTTGGACGAGAAGCGACGCTCGGTGACGCTCACGGATGAGGGGATTGAAAAAGTCCAGACTATGCTGGGCGTAGATAACCTGTATTCTACTAAGAATACGCCACTGGTGTATCATCTGGAGCAAGCGCTAAGAGCAGAAGTGCTATTTAAGCGCGATAAGGATTATGTGGTGACGAACTCTGGTGAAGTGATTATTGTCGATGAACATACGGGGCGGCTCATGCAGGGGCGGCGGTATAACGAAGGGCTACATCAGGCGATTGAAGCAAAGGAAGGCGTCGCGGTGAAGCAAGAATCGATGACACTTGCTACGATTTCGTTCCAGAATTTCTTCCGACTTTATCATAAGCTTTCAGGTATGACTGGTACGGCGTTTACAGAAGCGGAAGAATTCCAGCAGATTTATGCGCTTGATGTGATTCAGATACCACCGAATCGTCCGATTCAGCGCGTCGATAAGGATGATTTGATCTATAAGACTAAGGCTGCGAAGCTGAAGGCAATTGCTGAAGAAGTAAAGAAATATCACGAAAAAGGACAACCGGTGTTGGTCGGGTCTGGCTCGATTGCAAACAACGAAGAGATCGCGAAGTATTTGGAGCAGTTTGGGCTTCCTTACGAGATATTGAACGCTAAGAATAATGAGCGTGAGGCGGCGATTGTGGCGCGGGCTGGTGAAAAAGGTGCGATTACGCTCGCGACGAATATGGCCGGGCGTGGTACAGATATCAAGCTCGGTGAGGGCGTGGCAGAGCTTGGTGGACTCGTGGTGATTGGCTCAGAGCGACATGATTCTAGACGCGTAGACAATCAGCTAAGAGGCCGTGGTGGCCGGCAGGGCGATCCAGGTACGACGCAATTCTTTGTGAGTTGTGAAGATGATTTGATGCGCATTTTCCAGGGTGATAGAGTAAAAATGTTGATGACGCGACTGGGCGTAGCGGATGATATGCCGATTCAGACGAAGTCGATTTCGAAGACACTCGAGGCGGCGCAGAAGCGGATTGAAGGATTTAACTTTGATTCACGAAAGAATGTTGTTCAATATGATAACGTGATTAACCGACATCGCAAGGTGGTCTACATGGTGCGCCGGAAGATTCTCGAGGGTAAGAATATTTACCCTGAAATCAAGAGACTGATGCGTGACGAAGTGAAGACTCTGACAGAATTCTCGAGCAAGGTGAATAAAAACTTTGACAAGGAATTCAAGGCAGTATTTGATTTTGACGAAGATGTGATCCATGAGATTGGACTAAAGCGCAAGGAAAAAGACCGCGCAAAGCTGGCGATGGAGGCGATTACGGAGGCCTATGAAAAACAAGAGGAGAAATTTGGCGCGGACGTAATGCGTAATGTGGAGCGGGAAGTCTACCTGAAGGTGCTAGATATGCTCTGGATGCAACATCTTGAAAATATGCAGCACCTTCGTGAGGGGATTCATTGGCGAAGCGTAGGACAGAGGGATCCGCTTGTGGAGTATCGTTCGGAATCTCAGAAGCTCTTTGATGGACTGCAGAGGAACCTTCGTGAGGAAGTATTGAAGATATTGCTCTCAATCACACCAGTGGAAGCGGCGGCTGACAATGTGACGGACGGTGAGGAATATGAGTCGGAGCTCACCAAGATGGCAGAAACGCAAACTGAGCGCGGTGTGAATGAAATTCAGGCCGGTGAGAAGAATCTTGATGACGAATTCAAGAAAAAGACGCCGGGAGCAGGGGTGAAGCCTGCGGCAGTAAAACGAAATACAAGTAAGAAATCTGGTTCGAAAAAGAAAAAATCTTCCAAGAGGAAGAAATAATATCGACGTAGTGAGCTATCTTCTTATTATATCACACTTACGCTAAAAAGTCAAGTAAAACTAATATGAAGCATTCGGTTGAAGAGGTACAACTAAAAAATGGCGCTAGGGGTCTTTTGATTGATATCCCTGGCGCTACAGTGATGGCGACACGAATAGAATTCCGGGCGGGGATGCTTTATGCTAAGAACCGCGACGTGTATGAACTGCCGCATCTGGTGGAACATTTGGCCTTTGGAGCGAATGCGAAATACCGCAACGAACAAGAATTTGAGGCGGAATTTACGAAAAATGGCGCTTATCATAATGCTTGGACTTCGGATGTGAGCGTCTGCTACGAAACGGAGTGCGCTGACTTTGAATGGGATCGGATAATGGAGCTCCAGCGAGTGTCGATCTGTGAGCCGAAATTCAATGAAGAGGAATTGAAGTCAGAAAAGGCCAACGTGAAGAGCGAACTCACGGGCTATATGAATGATTATTATAGGTTGCTCTGGCCACGCGTCCAACAGGCGGTGGGCGAAGATGTGCTGGATCTCTCGGCGAGAAGAGAGACGATAGCGAATATCGAGCTTAAAGATATACGGGAACATTATCGGCGGACGCATACGGCGAAGAACATGTTGTTTATCATTGCGGGGCGAGTGAAAGGTAGGAAGCATAAGATTATACGTGAGCTCGAGGCATGGCCACTCAAGGAGGGGGAGAAATTTGAAATCCCGCGACCTGAGCTTCATTCATCAGAAGCTGTGTCGATTAGACGAAAGGATGCGTCGAACATTACGTTTGGGTTCTCTTTGGTGACGCCGCGGCACTTGGAGCCGGGAGAGGCTTACGCGCTAGGATGCCTGAACCATATCCTGAATGGAACGATGAATTCGAAAATCTTCGGCTCGGCGAGGAAGAGGGGGCTAGTGTATGGAATGGGAAGTTCGCTCGCGGTAAACGCGCATAATACCTATTGGGATTTTGACGGAGAGGTGAATGTGGAGAATGCTGATGAACTGTTTGGCTTGATCCAAGAGGAGATGATGCGAACATTAAACGGTGAAGTGAGTGAAGAGGATTTTGAAGCGGCGCGGACGTATGCTCTGGGGCGTTTCCAGATGGGCGCGCAGACGGTGGGACAGATTGCGGATTACTATGCGGAGAATTATTTCGTAAATGAATCGGTAGTGAAGTATGATTCGATGCCATCTATTATTAAGGGAATCGATCGGGCAAAGATGATCGAACTAGCACGAGAATTTGCGGGGAGTGGAATACGTGGGTTCGCTACGGTATCGAGTGTGGAAAAGGCTGTCATCAATGGACTTGAGGCTAGGCTAAATTTCTAGGAAGTAGCCCAATAGTCCCTTTCTTTTATCGTATGTTTTTTACTAACGCTTGGAATTGGTCTCCTCTATCATAGACGTCTTTGAACATATCAAAAGAGGCGGCGGCGGGAGACATGAGGACGATGGGATGATCTAGGTTTTTGGCCTCGTTAGAAGCAGTCTTGACTGCCTCTTCGAGTGAACTAACTGAAATAAAGCGAGGGTCATTATATCTTTTGGCGAGGGCGTGGCCAGACTCGCCGATGAGGATAATGCTCGCGATGTTTTGGGATTGTAGAATCCGGTTAATTTCGGGGAGATCCTCGTTGTTGGTTTTGTCGCGACCGCCGATGATGAGAATGACGTGGCTATCTGGGAAAGCATTGACAGCGACGCGGGTAGAAGAAGGGTTGGTACTGAAGTTGTCATCGTAATATTTGACACCGTGGAGCTCGCGGACGAATTCGAGACGGTGTGGTAGGCCGTGGAAAGAGGAAAGACCGCGCATGATAGTCTCGGCCGATGTATGTATATATTCATCTGGTGAGATATTTTTGAAGCTCGCGACGGCGGCGATGGCAGCCATGGCGTTCTTGATGTTGTGCTCGCCCGGAAGCTTGATGGCATCTCGTATGTTGTCTGGGATGCTGAATGGGTAAGGGACTTTGTGGGCAGGGCTGAGGAATGAGAGCTTGATTGCTTTGGGATTTTCGGTGTTGTAGACGCAGTAGTCGTCGGAGGTCTGGAAGCGGGCGATGTTGCCTTTGGCGCTCAAATATTCTGCGTAATCTTTGTGAATGTTGAGATGGTCGGGCTCGAGATGGCCGATAACGGCGACAAAAGGTGATTTTTCGAGATCCCAGAGCTGGAAACTAGACATTTCGTAGACGACGACAGAATCTGGCCTCAGCTGGTCTAGGACATCGATGGCGGGATTGCCGATATTGCCGACGAGGTGAGTGTCATAACCTTCGGCGTCAAGTAAAGCTTTGATAAATGAACAGGTGGTGCCTTTGCCTTTGGTGGCGGTGACGCCAATAATCCTACAAGGGCAGTGGTCGAAGAAATATTTAGTGACAGAGGTAAGCTTGGGGTTATTGAAAGGCGGGATGGATGGAGAGCGGAAGATGTAATCGTAAGGCGAATAATCTGCCGTAGCGAATTCTGTGGGAGTGAGATTCTCGAAAATATCAAAAGTGGCGTCTTTAAAATGAGACTTAAAATATTTTTCGGTAGCTTTACCCTCTTTGCCATAACCTAGTAGTGCGATTTTCATAGATATATTATAACATATTGTTGTAAAAAATTAGCACCGTACGAAGGTGCTAATTACATAATGAACGAGGTGGCTCTATAGCTGGACTGTTGATTGACCATTATCCCAGCATTGTTCTCCAAGATAGGCCTTCTTTAGATCGTCCGTATTATAGTCGCCGCATTCGAGCAACCCTTGTGTGCCAGTGAAGAACTGCCATTCTGTGTCAGGGCTTGTTCGATAGAAAAGACCGGCTCCGCTGCCTATGCCAACCCAGACATTTTGGTATGGTTTATATTCGCTATTTTTGATTTGATTATTCCAGCTAGTCATGATATATGGATATGAGCCAGTTTTGTTGTAATAGGCCGTCTCGAAAGCTTTAATTAGGGTTTCGTCTTCTTTGGTTAGCCAAGTCCAGTTGGTTTTTGCACATTCAAGAATGATATAATCGT
>CAZZAI010000020.1:9697-14209 GCA_964652665.1 uncultured Candidatus Saccharibacteria bacterium | reverse complement strand
GCATGTATTAGGCACGCCGCCAGCATTCATCCTGAGCCAGGATCAAACTCTCCATGAAAGGTTCCGGTATCATTCTATTCCGCGAACCTATGAATTATTTGAAAACTCAAATAAAAAAACTGACGATGATTTCATCAAGAAAAATCTTGACGAGTTAATTGCACAACTAAATTGTTAAACTTCTTGCTAAAGTTTCTGTAATATGTCTCGCAGCTTTAGACTAATACAAGTTTATCGCACTTTAATAAAAATGTCAACACTTTTTTTGGACTTTTTTTGATTTTTTCGACTTTTTTGACTTTTATTTGGATTTTTTGCCATTTTTGTCATTTACTAGTCAAAAAAGGACCCGCACGGGTCCTTTTTCAGCTAGCGTTGGCTTTTTCTTTTAGGCAAGAGAAACAGGCAGATGAAGACAATACTTGATGCAAACAACCCAATTCCCCACTCAAAGATCATATTTGTCGTCATTCGCGACACAGATTTTTTAGTATAATTGCCCGTGTCCGGCGTCCTTAATGGTTGGCTCACAGTTTTATTTTCTGATACATCTTTTGTTTCTTGTGGGAGTCCACTGTTTTCCTCTCCCAAGATTGATGTTGGCTCATTTTCTAGGTCGGTATTCGTGCCACTATCTAAATCGTTCTGATAGTCGCCACTATAAGGTTCATTTGTGGTCTGAGTCATATCGCCATTCGGTTCATTTTGGCCCGGAATGGTGCCGTCGTTTGGCTCATTTGTGGTCTGAGCGCCATCTGAGTCGCCCAATGTACTAGTCGGGTCATCTTGAGATTGACCACCATCAGCATTCATATCATTCTGTGACTGATTATTAGTATCGCCGTCGATGTTATTCCGCATGAGTGTCATTGCGGGAATTCCATCACTAGTGTATGGGGTGTAGAGCATCCCCTGGTTCTCGCTAAAAACTAACCGACATTCCATTCCGTCCTCATAATACCCACTATCTAGGCACGAAGAATAATTTGTCATATCGGATGTTTGTGTGTAGTTTTCAATGATATTATAATATAGCATCCGCCTCGTGTTATTCTTGAGCAAGTCGTTTGTATTAGTTATTACTGTGCCCATCTCTTCATTCCAGTTGATGTAACCTGGTTCATTCTCCGCCTTTTTGTAGGCATAGACTACGTGCGTGCCCGGATTAATGTCGCCTGACAAGATTTCATCGACATAATACGGATGGAAGTGCTCCGTCTCTGGATTGAACCAAGACATATCCTCATCTGGCGGCGTGACATCCTCATCGAGCCATACGATGTGCAGCCGGCTAAGTTCTCCTCGATAATTACCATACCCCGTGCCTAGCTCCCAAGAACTGCCAGCGCCATGAAACATGAACTTCACTTCATTGGTAGTTGGGTTAATGCTTGTAAAGACTACTCTCTGCGTATTAAAAATATCCACATCCGTTGCGTGTAAAGTATTATTCCCCAATGTCTCAAGATAATCTTGCTCACGACAGCTAGCATCATCGCCACATCGGCCGTCGCGCGCTTCATGGAGCTGTTGTTCATAATCTATGATTTCTTCTACACTCCAAAAATGGTCACCTCCGTGTTCAAACTCCGCGTATGTAGGCGTCGACGAAACACAGCAGTTAGTCGCTAAGACAGCTAGAGTTGATAATAATATTGGTATTTTTCTTCCCATATGGTTCTCCTTATTTTATTTATTGAGAAGTATAGGCATACTGAGAAATAAAAATCAACCCCCCATTTTGAAAAATCTTGTCATAAGTGTTTTTGTCCAAAATTGTTATGGTTGCCACGAAACTGGCTGTGCTTATTATTCTTCTCTGTTGAGGCGTTTTATGATAAAGTCTATGATAATAAGTGAAGTAAAAAAATAAACTCGCGATTTGCGAGTTTATTTTGTGAGTTTAGGTTCTTATTCGGCTTCCTTTTTCGCTTTATCGGGAGATTCCTCGACACTTTCTTCTGGCTCTTCTTCTGGAAGAACAATACCGAGAGACGCAACGGTATCACCGTCATTCAATCTCATGATGCGTACGCCTTGCGTGGCGCGGCCAAGAGTCGGGATTTCTTTAGTGGCAATGCGGATAGCTTGACCCTGTTCGGACATCATGATGACTTCTTTAGCCTCTGGGTCTAGAGTGTGAACTGCAACAATCGGGCCAGTTTTTTCCGTGACCGACGCGACTTTAATGCCGACGCCACCACGCTTATGCGGCGGGAAATTTGACACGAGGCAAGCTTTACCGTAGCCATTAGCAGATACGGCAAGTAACTTCTGTCCAGCATCAGTAATGACATCCATGCCAACAATCTCATCCTTCGGGCGAAGACGCATGCCACGCACACCCATGGCCGAGCGCCCCATGACGCGAACTTCCTTTTCATTGAAACGAGTGGCTTGACCTGCGGAGGTACTAATGACGATGTCATTCTCACCACTAGTCTCTTTGACCCATCTCAATTCGTCACCCTCATCAAGCTTAATGGCGATGAGGCCGTTACTACGGACATTAAAGAAGTCTTTGATCGCGGATTTCTTGATAGTGCCCTTCTTGGTGGCCATAAAGAGGTAGCCATTCTCGACGCCTTCGCCTTGTTTAATGATGGCGGTGATTTTCTCCTCGGGATGCATATTTAACATATTGACCGCAGCGGTACCCTTGGCAGTAAGGGATGCTTGTGGGACTTCGTAAGCTTTCATACGGAAAAGACGCCCTTGATTCGTGAAGAATAGTAGATAATCATGCGAAGATGCAGTCATAATCTGTGCGATGACGTCTTCTTCCTTGGTGGTCATGCCACGCTTACCTTTACCGCCCCTGTTTTGGCGACGAAAATCGGCTTGCGGAACGCGCTTCATATAATTCTCTGTCGTGAGCAGAATAACGCTCTCCTCTTCAGGAATAAGCTCCTCTTCGGAGAACTTGCCGACTTCATGGTTAATAATCTTGGAGCGGCGCGCGTCACCGTATTTTTCTTTCATGGCGATAAGCTCTTCTTTGACGACACGGAGGACTTCTTGCTCACTCGCGAGGATGGCCTCGAGCTTCTCGATGAGCTCGCGGAGCTCGCGGAGCTCTTCCTCGATCTTGTCACGTTCGAGCCCTTGGAGACGGCGGAGCTGCATCTGGAGGATAGCCTGAGCTTGGATTTCAGAAAGGCCAAACCGCGTCATAAGTTGCTTATCTGCATCATCGTAAGATGAACGAATGACTTTAATAACTTCGTCGATATTATCAAGGGCGATTTTCAAGCCTTCGAGGATGTGAGCACGCTCCTTGGCCTTACGGAGGTCGAACTCAGTGCGGCGGCGGATAACAACTTGGCGATGCTTAATGAACTCACTGAGGATTTCCTTGAGGCCAAGAATGCGTGGCTGAATACCGTCCACGAGGGCGAGAACATTGTAGTGGAAATTAACCTGAAGATCGGTAAGTTTATAGAGCTGATTGAGGATTTTCTTTGGGAAAGCATCCTTCTTGAGCTCGACAACGACGCGAGTTTTGCCACGGGCGGATTCGTTGCGTGCGTCGGCGATATGATCAAGCTTTTTATTCAGGACAAGTTCGCGGACTTTTTCGATGAAACCTTCTTTACTCACGCCGTATGGCATCTCAGTCACCACGATGTTATAGCGGCCGTTTTTGCGCTCTTCAATGTTCGTGACGGCACGGATAGTAACGGAGCCTTTACCGGTGGCATAAGCCTGCTTCATCGGGGCGCCGCCATAAACTTCGGCGCCGGTCGGGAAATCAGGGCCTTTAACGTGTTTCATGAGGCCCTCGAGGCTAATCTCGGGGTCATCGATGAGAGCGACAGTGGCATCCACGAGCTCGCCGAGGTTGTGTGGAGGGATATTCGTCGCCATACCAACGGCGATACCCATCTGACCGTTCAAGAGGATATTCGGGAGCGCGGCAGGAAGGACCACTGGCTCTTTCTCGGTACCATCGAAGTTGTCGCGAAAATCGACAGTCTCCTTCTCGATGTCGGAAAGAAGCTCGGCGCCGACCTTGTCCATGCGAGCCTCGGTGTAACGGGAAGCAGCTGGTTCATCACCATCGGCGGAACCGAAGTTACCCTGACCTTCGACTAGCGTATAGCGCATTTTCCAGGGCTGAGCGAGGTTCACCATGGCATCATAGATAGAGGAGTCGCCGTGCGGGTGATATTTACCCATGACTTCACCGACGATACGGGCGGACTTCACCGTAGGGTGAGGAGCTTTCCAGCCGTTTTTATTCATGGCGTATAGTATACGGCGGTTGACTGGCTTCAAGCCGTCGCGAACATCAGGGAGAGCGCGGTCGATGATGACGGACATGGAATACTTTAGGAAATAGTCCTCCATGGTGGATTCGACAGGCTTTAATTCTAGCCCCTCTGTGAGAGGTCCAGATGCATCTTCCTCGGACACGGAGTCGCTCGCGCCCGTCGACCCTTCGGGTCGTCCGCCGGGCGTCGCCTCTAGAGAATGAGCCAGCTCATTCTCTTAACGGCTCCTACGACGGTC
>CAZZAI010000020.1:0-9687 GCA_964652665.1 uncultured Candidatus Saccharibacteria bacterium | reverse complement strand
TAAGCCGTCGCGGACGTCAGGGAGGGCGCGGTCGATAATGACGGACATGGAATACTTCAAGAAGTAGTCTTCCATGGTGTGTTCGACAGGTTTGTTTTCGATGCCCTCCTGCGTGACCTCAGAAGCAACCCCCTCCTCGGGTACGGGGTCGCTCGCTCCCGTCGACCCTTCGGGTCGTCCGTCGGGCGTCGCCTCTAGAGAATGAGCCAGCTCATTCTCTTCTCGGCTCCTACGACGGTCGTTACGGGGTTCACTCGCTCCGTTGGCTCCTGTTGTCGCCAAAGGGTCCTCAGAAGACATATCTGGCGAGCTCTCGTTTCTTAGCGAGGGGCCCGATGGGGTGTTTTTTATTTTTCGATCTTCATTGTCTTCCATTTTCTACTCCTTCCCTTAAAAGTCCAAATCATCCAAGTTAACAGTAGCGGCGCCGGCTTGGATGAAGTTCTTCCTGAGGTCGACTTGGTCGCCCATGAGCTTAGTAAATACAGCATCCGCTTTCTCGGCGTCTTCAACGTGAACTTTGACCAAGATGCGATTCTCTGGATCCATGGTGGTTTCCCAGAGTTGCTTGGCATCCATTTCACCGAGACCTTTGAAGCGCTGCTGAGCGGTGTAGCCAGCTTGTTTGAAACGCTCTTGAGATTCGTCGATCTTGGTGCCATTTTTGCGGCGCTCTTCGATCTTCTCGGTGAGCTTCTTCTCTAGAGCAACTTCATCATAGAGGTAGTCAATCTTACGCGAGTTGCCAGTACCCTTGATGAGGCCAAATAGGGGCGGTTTCGCGAGATAGACATGGCCCGCCGCTATAACATCCGGCATATAGCGGAAGAAGAAAGTCATGAGTAGGGTGGCGATATGTAGACCATCGACATCAGCATCGGTCATGAAGATAATCTTATCATATCTGAGGCCATCGAGATTGAATTGGTCACCAATGCCAACGCCGAGCCCCTTGATGAGAGAGACCAGTTCTTGATTGGCTAGCATCTTGTCTAGGCGCGCACGCTCGGTGTTCAGAACCTTACCGCGAAGTGGTAAGATAGCCTGAATCTGAGGGTTACGGCCTTCCTTGGCAGAGCCAGCAGCAGAATTACCCTCGACGATGAAGAGCTCGCACTCGGAGCGGTTACGGCTTGAGCAGTCGGCAAGCTTCGATGGAAGATTGAGCCCTTCAAAGGCGCCTTTTCGGATAACATTGTCACGGGCGGCACGAGCGGCCTTGCGCGCGCGAGCGGCCAGGGTAGCTTTGCTGACAATTTTCTTGGCGATTTGAGGATTCTCCTCAAGATAGTAGCCGAAATATTCGGTCATGACTTTATCGACATAACCGCGGACCTCTGGGTTGCCGAGCTTATTCTTGGTTTGACCTTCGAACTGTGGATCGGGGAGTTTCACCAAAATAACGGCGGTAAGCCCTTCCTTGATGTCGTCACCAGTAAGGTTCTCTTCCTTTTCCTTCAAAAGGCCATTTTTTCTAGCGTAATCATTAATTGTACGGTTAAGCCCAGTACGAAAGCCTACGACATGCATACCACCATCAGGGGTAAGAACGTTGTTTGCAAATGGCTTCATGGTTTCGGCATAGGTATCATTATACTGAAGGGCGATCTCAACGCCGGTATCGCTAATCTGCTTCTCGACATAGAAGATATCGTCAGAGAGAACCTCTTTGCCTTGGTTAAGGCGCTTGACGTAGCTCTTGATGCCGCCTTCAAAATAAAACGATTCTCTCTCGCCGGAGCGCTCGTCTTTGACTGAAATGAGAATACCCTTTGTGAGGTAGGCCTGATGGCGAGCATAATTCGCTACCCAAGAGTATTCGAAAGTGGTAGTTTCTTTGAAAATGGTGGGGTCTGGATAGAAAGTAATAGAGGTGCCGTGCTCGCGAGGGGAGCCCTTGGTAATTTTGAGTTCGGAAGTAGGTTTGCCAGTATCAAACTCGATGTGATGAGTCTTGCCATCGCGATAGACCTCAGCAATCATATGGGTAGAAAGAGCATTCACAACTGAGGAACCAACGCCGTGGAGGCCAGAGGATACTTTATAGCCACCGTCACCAAACTTACCGCCGGCATGAAGAACGGTAAGAACCGTCTCGAGGGTGGATTTTTTAGTCTTGGGATGAATATCTACAGGAATACCGCGACCATTATCATCGACGCGAACACCACCGTCTTGCAAAATAGTAATTTCGATTTTATTGGCAAAACCTGCGATAGCCTCATCAATGGAGTTATCGGCAATTTCCTTAATTAAGTGGTGCAGACCGTCATAGCCGGTAGAACCAATATACATGCCTGGACGCAAACGAACGGGCTCTAGCCCTTCCAAAACACGAATCTCAGACGAATCATAGGCTTCCTTAGCCATTTTAATACCTCTTCTTTAAATATACCTCATTAGTATACACCATTGTAACAGAAAAATCAAGAGCTAGCGTATCTTGAAAATTGCTTCTTTTGGGTTCTCGTCGGATGTTTTTTTAGTGTTGGCGACTAGAGGCTCCTGACTGCCGGTCGTTTTTCCCTTTTGTGAGCCGACCGGCTGATATGCCGTGATAGGCTGCGCGTCCGGTGTGGAGTCAAGAGGCTGTAAATTATTGGCTTCTGAGCTCACGGAAGGCCCCTTAGAGGCATTATTGACCTTAGGTGGATTACTTGCCAACCAATCGTCTAGAAAGCCCTTCTTGGGGCCGTCAGTGGCCTTAGAAGGCGATTCTTGGTCAGGCGGTATGGGTAATTCACGGCCAGCGACTTTTTCGGCGGCAGACCAACGTGATTTAATTTCCTGTTCTACCTCTGAACGGGTTTTGGCATACTTCGTGGCGGAATAGACCTTGAGCGATTCCATGAGATTGTCATTTGGCTCACCCATCGGGGCCGGTAGGCTCATCGTGAATGGAGCGCTCGGCATGTCAAACATCATAACCTTAGCGACGGCAGCAAAATTCGGCGTCTTAGTTAAGTCTTCGGCAGTAAAAGTAGGGCTGAAGGCTTTTACCATGAGTTCGGCATCTGTCACGCCAATGCGTCCGCAGACAATCGTGCCGACATTGCCAAGAAGTGCTTCTCTAATTTTCTCAGTAAGCTGAGTCATGAACTGGTTGGCGACAATAAGGTTGAGGCGATATTTACGGGCCTCAGAAAGAATAGATTCGAAGCTATCTGTGGCGAAGTTCTGAAACTCGTCCACGTAGAGACAGAAGTCTTGACGTTCGTCTTCTGGAATATCCTGACGACTCATAGCAGCCTGCTGAAATTTCATGACAAAAATCATACCGAGAAGATTAGCATTAATGTCACCTAGACGTCCTTTGGACAGATTAACTAGGAATATTTTCTTGTGATCCATAATGTCGCGAATATTGAAGCCGGATTTGATTTGGCCTAAAGTGTTTCGCATGATGGTATTGGAGAGGAATGGCCCCCATTTACTAGCAAACCAGGTAATGACTTCACCAGCGTCGCTGGATTTCTGGCTCTCTGGAAATTCTTTAGTCCAGTAATCATAGACAGATTTATCGGTGACATATCTCAGTTTTGATTTGACGAATTCTGGATCAGTGAAGCACTGAGGGATATCAATAAAGGTGGCGCCGGCCGGATCGCTCATGAGGAGAAGTGCGGCTTGGCGGAACATATGTTGGCCACGAGGGCCGAAAAAGCCCTGGTTATTCGGATCGAATAGAGATTGAAGCATACTAATCCCCTCCTGAACGATAAAGTCCTTTTGATCGTCTGAAGTAAATTCAAACATATTCATTCCTACAGGATGTTCAATGTCGGCCGGATCAAAATAGATGACGTCATCAATACGTTCTTCTGGTACACGCTTTAGTAATGCCTCAACAGCGTCACCGTGCGGATCAATGAAGGCAAAACCGCGCCCATCACACATATCCTGGAAGGCAATATTCTCTAGAAAAACAGATTTGCCCATACCTGTTTGCCCGATAACGTACATGTGTCGACGACGGTCCTTATCCCCTAGGTAAATCGGTTTCTTAACGCCACGATATTCGTTAGTACCAAGGAAAACGCCTGATTCCATTAGCTTTGCTGGACCATCGACTTGTTTTACGAGCTGACGTTCAACACTGGAAGTAGGAATTGAGTTTTGTTCGGGTAAGTGATAAATTGATGCTAGTTCGATGCTGTTCAAAATATTTGTTCGAGCATTTAAGGGGAAAAATCGAAAAGTATAGTCGACACATAACTTACGTATATCTTTTAGCATATTGACCTTGAAGCCATTGTATTCTGGTGAATTAAATTGTGAAAAAGCACTCACAATGCCGCCGACGATCGCGTCCGAACGAGCCTTTGTCTCAGAGCTTGCCACGATACGAATTAGTGTCTCAAAGGCCGGATAGCGCATTTTATTGGTAATTGCAGAAATTTCATCTTGCTTTAGCGTCGAAATTTGTTCGGTTTTTTCTTCTTTTTCGTGCATCTCTGGGACTTCAAACGGAGCTCTCATTACGTCGATAACAAATTGTCCTACCCCTGCGCCCGTTGTTTTTGTTTTCTTCCCTTTTTGGAGATCTTCAATATAGGACTTCGGACCGTCTGACCAATTTTTGTCTGCAGGACGGAAAAGTATTTGCACGGCCGCGCCTTCGTCTTTGTTCAGGTTGGACAATGCGTTCAATATCCCCATAGAGGCATCGCGCTTAGTGTCCTCATAGGTGGCGATCGGTAGATAGTAGTCTTTATTTAACGTCAACTCCGCTCCGGATACGGTTGCGACATTAGAATTGTATTTAAATATATTATCCTCTAAGTGCTCTTCAATACGAGACGTAGGGTAGGCGGATTGGATTGCTTGCCTAGCGGTCTCTTTGAGAGCCTGTGGAACCACTGCGTAGTATTTGATAAATCCGCCACTCGCAATGATCTCCAAGGAATAATGCGGCTCGCCGTATAATTTGCGATTAACTCCTTTCGTAGTACTGGAAGCCAATATTGAATACATCACCTGCGCCTTAGAAATCGCCTCATTCATGATATCGCGCTTGTCGCGGCCACCAGCCTCGATATCATCCGTTGTTGGGGGCAGATGTATGAGTAGAGACGTCATCTTGAGGCCGCGCTCATACTTATTGATCTTGCGAAGCTTGGCAATGCGTGACGCGGTAATAGTGGCCGCAATAATGACTAATGCAGACACGATTATGGCTATCAAAACCCAGGGCTCGATATTCATTCGTCCCCTCCATCTTCTTGGTAGCTCGTCGCTGAACGAATTTGATCGTAGAACTTCTTGATATCACCAGTCTGGTAGAACTCAGCCTCATAATTTCTTGCTTCATCAACCATATTTTTTTCGTCAATTTGATTGGCACTCACCGAAGCGGAGTGACTACCGCTTGATTCATAATCTGCCGCGGCGACTGGTGTGCTTGAGATAATTTGTCCTAGCCCTGGGCCGGCGGGCTCTGGGGCGGATTGCGCAGAACCAGAAACAACTTCTCCGGATGAGATAATCTTATTACCAATACTACGACGGTCTCTCGCGTACGACCAATTATTTAGAGCTTCGTCGTCCATTTGGTCGTTATTTCTATTTTTTTCGCCATAGTTCATATGCTTATTTTACCACATTATACGCGTTTCATGACTAAAAAAGCAGCTAGGAGCAGAAAAATAAATATTAGCCCGATAGTTGCCGGTGTAATTATACCAAAAGAGCGTGCCATCATGATCATAATTGGTCCGAATGCTAGCACCGCCGAATATAGATAATCTTTGTTCCGCATAGTCTCCCGCCTAGCGGATAAACGATAAAAAACTTCCATTATTAAAGAAAATATACTAAAAAACACCGCATATAGTGTTGTAAAAAATAACAAAACTCCGAAGGGTCCGATTTCAGTAGGTGAAGTGACGTTTAGCATTATAATTAAAGCTGCGAGTCCAATAATGCCGACGCCTAAGATAATACGGTTATGTTTCATAACCTTATTATAACACAGATAATATTATTCCCCAAGAGCCCCTTTTGTTTTTTTGGGAGGAGGGCGGTAGGTTATCTGGCAACTAATATATTACTTTTGGCCACAACCTTGATCCGCCCTGCCCCTTTTGACCGCTTCACGCGAGGTGAAGCACATGTCCTTGCTGACGTTTACTTTCACTCTGTTTTATGATTCCCTCTCATAATGTACTAATGAAAGATTTATCAGCGCGCTCAACGCTTCTTTTAGCGGAGCTATAGGTAATTCCTATGTTGTAATTTATGGCTAGAAATTACCTATTTGCCCGCCAAAACATTTAATTTACTTTGGTTTGTCGCGTTTCATTTGTTAATGTCCTTTTTGTTTTATTTTTTTGTTTTAGTCATCTCGACTGTCTTAATAATAGCACAAGTGGAATAAAAAATCAATATTTTTGTTCAATTTTGTATTGTATTTTTTACAACGGCTTTCCCTGTTGTTAATCTGTACTAATATTTTATTCATTTTGTTGTATTTTTTACAACAGTCGTGTGGAAAATGTGAGAGAAAATGGAGGTTGCGTTGTGATAATTACAATGTATGGATGAAGTAAGAGTCGACTTTTGCTGGCGCAAAAGTCGTCCATTGTCGGGCGTTTTGAAATAGAATAATAAGAAATGGCATGGTCATTTTGGTGTATACGGTAGCACCCTTCTTAAACAAATAAATTTGTTTAAGTGCGAGACTACCGTATACACCAAAAATAAGCCTTACGGCTTATTTTCTTATTATTCTATTTCCCCTAAATCTTCCTTGATGGTGGAGCTGGGGGATACTGCCTCCCCGTCCGAGTCATCACTGGGATATGATTCTACGCGTGTAGTTTCCTGTTTTATCTCGATAGATGCACTAAGCTGCAAGAAACCAAACTCAGTGCTATCATAGCGTTGTTTTAGTGGTACCTAGTGCCAAGCAGATACCCTTATCCTCGTAGTATAATAATCCAAATTTTACGAAGACTCAAATTTGGACCAGCCTATTGTAATAAATTAGGCATAAGCTGGCATGTAAGCTACATGCGCAACGTTCGTGTTTTTAGCACTTATTAATACTTACGGTATTTAATCGGCGCGCCTCACATCTGTTAATGATCCGTCTAAGCTTTGTCAGCCCCAACTGCTCTTATTATAGCACAAAGATTATGTAAACACAAGAAAAAGGTCGGCTAACTGCGAGGAAACCGACCTTTTTAAGTAGAGTGTGGAGTTATTTTGGCTATATTTTTGTTTTGACCTTCTGTATAATTTTTTTATTCAGAAGCTACCTCTATTATATCGCGGAAAAACGCTAATGTCAATAGATTTTTGATACTTTTTTTGTTCAATTTTCGTAAAGTTTTCCACAAGGCAGAAAGTCCTCTCTATATCATTTTTGATTCCCTCTGTGGTTATTTTTCGTCAAGACTGTTATCGCTAGAGTTTAACTTATTACAGAGGTCAAAACGCTTAGAAGATAATGGGGGGTTGATTTATGATAGGATATATGGTAGTAAAACGTCATGATTAGTAAAATATATTCCGCAATACCGTTTGGCTTCGACGGCAAATTAGTAGAAGTCGAGGGGGATATGAACAAAGGCCTCCCGTCGTTTAACATAGTAGGAATGGCGAACAAGACAATTAACGAAGCAAAGGAGCGTGTTCGAAGCGCGATTGCGAACTCAAGTTTTTCGTTCCCGGATAAAAAAGTTACCATTAGTCTAGCGCCAGCAGATCTAGAGAAAGATGGATCGTACTTGGATTTACCAATTGCGTTAGCGATACTATTGCTTTCCGGGCAGCTTATATCATCGGACATAAAAGATAAGCTATTCGTGGGAGAGCTTGCGCTTGATGGCAAACTGCGTCCCGTCAAAGGTATTATTAATATCGTTGAGACGGCGAAGAACGCAGGGATTAGGCAGGTATATATTCCCACTGCTAACCTTTCGCAGGCCTCACTACTGAGAGATATCGATGTGTACGGCGTAGATTCGCTTCAGAGCCTCTTCCTGCATCTAAAACAGCAAGGAAATCCCTTGAAATCAGCCTCTCAATGCAATGTTCTACATACCGAGGCGACAAATGAGTCTGGGCCTTTTTTCGACCAGATACGTGGCCAAAAAATTGCTAAGAGAGCCATGCAAATAGCCATTGCTGGGCATCATAATATCTTAATTTCTGGTCCTCCCGGAGCAGGCAAGACGCTGCTAGCCAAGGCAGCCGCGAATCTTCTGCCACCCCTCACCGCTGAAGAAATGATTGACATTACAAAGCTTTATTCGATAGCGGGACTAACTAAAGACGAAATAGTAAGCGCGCGTCCGTTTAGGAATCCGCATCATACGGCTAGCGCGGTATCATTAATAGGGGGCGGAGCCAATGCGGCCCCTGGGGAAATATCACTAGCGCATAAAGGAATTCTTTTCTTGGATGAAATACCGGAATTCCAGCGATCGGTACTCGAGTCACTCCGACAACCACTAGAGGATAAGGTTATTTCCGTGTCGAGAGCCAACCGTAAGACTAGATATCCGGCAGATTTCATGTTGGTTGCGACGATGAACCCCTGTCCGTGTGGATACCTCGGTGATCCATCGCACGAATGCAAGTGTTCTGAGAACCAAATTCAGAACTATAGAAAGAAAATATCAGGACCACTGTTCGACAGAGTCGACATGTTCGTCGAAGTAGAGAGGGTAGACAATGCAGATCTAACGCGTCAGGTATCATCATCCTCAGATGAACATAGCGTTGTAAAAAATACTATAACGGGGGCCATCAAACGGCAAACACTGCGTTTTGGAAAAACTGGCCTTTATAACTCTTCTCTCTCATCATTCGAGGTATCAAAATTTCTCAAAATGGATATGGAAGCTCAAAAATTATTGCAGAGCGCATCAGACAGACTGAGCTTGTCGGCTAGGGCCTATTTTAAAATAATCAAGGTGGCACAAACAATTGCGGACTTAGACGCTTCAGACATGATACATTCCTGCCACATTGCGGAAGCACTGACGTATCGCAAACGGCAATAGGCGGAATCGCAATAAATCTCAGACTAAGCCCTTTGGCCTTGTTGTATAATTCAACGCGTCTCGGGAGCTCCGTGACGTGGTAATCAAAGATTATACCACGTCACTCCGCCTCTACAGCGACCAAATCTGCCTGACGGCGACTTGGTCTTTATGTCCCTTGACTGCGTTTGAATTACGCAACAAGGCAAAGCTCTTTAGATTATGCTTGCTTTTTCGAGAAAACTTTGATATAATAGTTTCAGGTTAATTCAAGAGAAGAAAGGACTACTATAAAAACTACATCACGCACTCGGTTAAATGGAGAAATTCGTTATCCGGAGGTACGCGTTATTGGCCCAAGTGGCGAGCAACTAGGCATTATGTCGAGTCGCGAAGCTCAACTTCTCGCGAAGGAAAAGGGGGTAGATTTAGTGGAGATATCCGCATCTGCCAACCCTCCGGTCGTTAAAATCATTGATTGGGGCAAAATACAAAATAAAAAAAATAAAAAAGAAGGGAAAAAAATTAAAAAATACCCCCAAAAAAACATATTTAGGAGAAATCTACCAAACCTTTAGATTTAACATCATTTGTAGGCAATATATGAGAAAAATCAATGAGGAAACACTTCTCAGTTTATTTTGAAAGTGAAAGTTGCTCAGTCATGTCCAACTCTTTGCAACCCCATGGACTATAC
>CAZZAI010000019.1:0-14465 GCA_964652665.1 uncultured Candidatus Saccharibacteria bacterium | reverse complement strand
ATTCTCTAACGATTTGATAATCTGCCGTTATCCCCGAGAACCAATCCTCAAAATAATGATAAAAATTCCGATTCCCATACGCCGAGCAATAATCCCCATAACCATACCCGGCCGACAAAGCCGCCGCGTTCGGCTGATACGGCGTATACCGATAGAGTGCCGACGTTGCAAGCGACCGTATGTTTACCATCGACCCACCACAATCCCATGAAGGATTATACTGGACATAATTCTCACCCAGCGGATAGTTCGTCCACCCACCATCGAGCACTGTCCTAAATAGCGCCGCCGCTTTCCGGATTTGGTTTTTGAACCCATAGTATTCCGAAGAACACGGCGCCGTATCTGGGCACCCATATCCAGTCGCCTTCCGGTAGTCCCCATTATTCGGAATCGGATCCGTTATTAACCCCGTCTCCTTTTGTAAGAGCACTATGAGCACCTGCGGGTTGATTTTATAATCTTGTGCCGCCTGCCACAAAATATGCGCCGCCGTCTCACCCGTTCCAATCACCTCTCCATCACCAAATAACTCTTCACTGAGACACACAAAATGCCCATTCTCAAAATGCCAAGTATACGCCGACCCTGCCGAAAGCCTTTCATAGTAATTAGCGTCGCGATTCGCACAGCTATTTTTTGAAGTCAGAAATACCTGTATTTCCGCCTCAGTCATCGCATTATAATTCCCCATCGTATAATCGGAGATAATATAACCAGGATCGAAGCCATCCAAATTTGCCGCCTCCGTTTCTTCATTACTCTTAAATCTCCCAACAAGGACTGTAAATAAAAACACCATCACGAATAGCATCACTCCGAGCAGCACCATCTTTCGGTAACTTCTTCTCACCCGCATTTTTGGTACTACCATCTCACGCCCGCTCATAGTTCCACCTCACCATGTATTTCACCACTCTGATCTCCAGAGTTAATAAACACCACAATATTTAGGTGTCCTTCCACTAATTCCTCCACCGGCACATTAAATCCTTCACAAGTCGAAGTCGACGCCGAATCCGCCACCGCCGCCGTCGCCGTATATACATTGCCGCCATCTTTTCTAATTGCGAGTATACAGCTTCCACCAGACAAATACTGGTCAATATTCACTCTCACCATCAATTGCCCGCCATTCACCCCCGCATACGTCATCACTCCACTTAGCTCTCCAGTTTTAGCCGCCTTTTCATTCGGATCTTCCCCCTCATACTGAACAACTTTTTCTTTCTGCACTTCTTCCACCGCAGCCTCATCTTTTGGCTGAGCCACTTGAACTACCTCTTCCACCTTCTTTTCATCATCCTTAGTTGTCGTCTCCTCCGAAGCAACCTCCTTCTCGCGGAAATATCCATCCCACACAAAATAAGCCACTATGCCCGCTATCACCAAGAGCACTAGAAAAACCAACCAAGAAACCCACTTACGATTACGCTTCCTTCGTTTTGCCGGCATTATAAATAATCTCCTATATATATTATATACGGTTAAGGCTATTTATTCAAGGTCGAGTTCTAGAATCTCCGCCGCCGCGAGCAGTATTTTTTTCTCTTCGTCAGAAGCACTCATTAGCCGCACCTTAAACAGCTCCACGGTTTCTTCATGCTTGTAATCAAGTATTTCTAATGATCTCGCCGCCCCAGGATTCTTTCTTAGCACCCCCTTCGCCACCAAGTTATCGATATGCTCCGCCACCGCCGAAACACTCGAGAGCTCCAGCCCCGTCATTATTTCCCGATACGACGGCGTATACCCATTCTCTTCTATGAAATCTTGTAAGAAATTCAAAACCGCTAATTGTTTTTTTGTCAATTTCATACTCATTATGATATAATTATATACAATGAAGGAAAATAAATCAATCGATGGGCTTACTACTCGTGATGCCAAAAAATCACGCGCAGCAGCTCCGCGCAAATCCAAAACCACACAACCAAGAACCATCAAACCTGCCGACAGGCTTGTTGTTGATGAAAATATTCAAAAAGAAACCATCAATATTAATATCACCGAGCCATCTTTGCCCCTTGATACACCCGCAGAAAAGACCGAGTCTGTTACAGAAGACATAGACGCTTCCTCCGCCGACCCCTTAACCTCCTCCGACACTATTGCTTTCCGCGAAGAAGCCATCGAAGACTTTCTGAATCCAATCACACCATATAGTATTGACGAAATACCATCAAATAAAGACCCAAAATCCACTTCATCTAAACCTACCAAAAATTCAAAATCCACTCCCGACCAAGCCACTAAGAAGCCCACTATGTCAGACAACCTCAAAGAAACCAAAAAACCAAAAGAAAAGAAAAAATCCAGCAAAGTCCGCCGTATTATTTCCATCATTCTTTTAGTTATCGTCATCGCTTTAATTGGTCTAGTTTGCTGGGGTGTCTTCTGGGGTAATGATATTATTGCTAAACTTACTGGTGGTCAAGGTAATATTATTGATGCACTCACTTTCGTGGATGACACTTACGATCCACTTAAAACCGACGCAAACGGCCGTACTAATATCCTCGCTTTTGGCACCAGCGGCTACGATATGTCCGGCGATGAAGGTGATGGCCAACATGCTGGCGCCCAGCTTACTGATTCCATCATGGTTATTAGCCTCAATCAAGAGACCGGCGACATCGTCATGATCTCCCTACCCCGCGACCTTAAAGCCTCTCCGACTTGTACCGCCACCGGCAAAATCAACGAAGTCTACTGGTGTAATGGTGGTGGCGATCAGATTTCCGCCGAGCAAGAAAACGAAGCCGCAACAGCTCTTATGAATGAAGCTGGTGATATACTAGGTATAGATTTTCAGTATTTCGCTCATCTTAACTGGGGCTCCCTCGTCTCCATCGTCGACACCTTGGGTGGCATCACCGTTACCCTCGACGAAGACATCAATGACGATTGGTGGACCGGTGCCGTCTACGAAGCAGGTGTCCCATATACGCTTAATGGCGAAGAAGCTTTAGGTCTTGCTCGTGCTCGTCATGGCACCGCAGGTGGCGACTTCTCTCGTGGTGCCTCACAACAAAAGATTCTTATCGGTATTAAAGATAAAGTTTTCGAAAAAGATCTCTCCATCACCGACATTATTAGCCTTGCCAGTGCTCTCGGCGACAATTTACGCACCAACTTCACTCTCCCTGAAATGAAAACTCTCGCCCATCTCACTTTCAATTTCGACTTCGATAATATGCGCCAAGTTTCCCTTCTTGACTACAATAATGGCATCTACTACATGACCACCGGCACCCTCGACAATGGCATATCCTACGTCTTCCCTCGCGCAGGCGTCGGCAACTACGACGAAATCCAAGAATACATCGCCATCCAGCTATCCAATGACCCACGCGATTATGAGGAACCATCTATCTTGGTATTAAATGCTTCCGATGAGACAGGCCTTGCCTCCACCGAGCAAAAGACCCTAGAATCTAAAGGCTACAATAACGTCACAGCAGACAATGCTCCTGAGGGCACCTACGAAATTGGTACTTCACTCTACGTCATTAACCCCAAGAAGTCTGGCACCCGCACGATGCTCGAGAGCCTCTACAATATCGAAGCTGCCTCTCTCGACACCTTACCTGCTTCCATCTCGCGTGATTATGACTTCGTTATTATCCTGAATCCCGAGAAGAACACTGAAAATTAACATAGGCGGGTGGTGGCTCTGAAGGGGGACCCCCATTGAGCTTGTCGAAATGGGGGAAGAAAGAGCCGACAGGACCCGCCTAGTCTAGAGTTTACTGATTATAAGTACTCGTTCTTTCCCCTCCCCTTCAGAATGAGTCTCTATATCCGAATAATCTTGTGCTAGCTTATGTACTACTCGTCTATCAGCAGCATTCAAGTTTACCGTCATTGATTCCCCAGTCTCACGCACTTTTCGAATCCACCCCTCGGCTTTTTCAGCAATTCTATCTGCTCTCTGTTTCTTGTATCCGGCTACATCCACATTTACGCGCGTCACTTCCGCCTCTCTTACATTTAGCGCCATCGATACAACATGTTGTAATGCTCTCAAGTTATCCGCATTACGCCCGATCAGCAGTGAATTTAAAGACGTCGACGGCACCGAAAGCTGAATCACATCGTCATCAATCGTCGAATACACAGCCACATTTATCCCAAAAAAGCTCAAAAGATCTTCTAGGTACTTCGCAGCAAATCTTATTGACTCATCTTTATTCATTATTATCTCCTTTTCTTTTTATTATCTGACGCACGAATTCTAGTGATTTTTGTACCGGTTTTTTTGTTTTCAATTATTTCAGCCTCACGAATTTTCCCCCGCATCTTTTTACCCCCTTCTACCTTCCTAAGCTCTTTCAAAATTGCCTTATCCGTCGCATCATCCATATCGTCTCTCACTCTTGCATAAATCAGCTTCTGCTGCAAAATCGTCAAGATATTTGATAGGAAGTAATAAAACGCAAGCGCCCCATGTAGATTAATCATGATGACAAACATCATGATCGGCATCATCTTCGTCATCTGTGAAGATGTCAGATTGGATACGTCGCTCTCATCAAGCTCCTTCCCAGCCTTTGCTTCTTTCAGTAATGTCCTAAAACCCTTGCTCTTCTCCGACTTACCAGAAGACATCTGCATCCTTGACGCAAAATACTGCGCCACACTCGCCGCAACCGCGATTACCAACATAAACACCGCACTCCAAGAAAATCTTGAAGGCGAAATCACATCGCTAGCCTTCGCTGTTAAATCAATTACCCCGAATAGTGACGGATGAAAATCATATTCCACCGCGTCACGTTCTTCCTGACTTAAGCTCTCATCATATTTTACCTCAAGATACTTCTGTTGCTCATCTTCTAGCTTCCTGATTTCCGATCCCTCATAAGCCACAATCTCATAAGCTCTATTCGATAGATTATCTGTTGGCATCGGCGTCGCAATTACCCGTATCGCCGAAAACACCGCTATAAATATCGGAAGCTGTATCAGAAGCACCAAAATCGAAGAAAACGGCTTTACATTATATCTCTTATAAAGATCCATTGTCTGAAGCGACTCGAGCTGCTTATTACCATTGCAATTCTTCCGAATCTGAGTGAGTTCCGGCTGAATTTTCTTCATTAATCGCGTCTGCTGTAGTTGCTTCTTAGTGAGGGGCCACATACAAAGCTTCACTAGCACCGCAAATATCACAATCGCAATACCAAAGTCATGTACGAGATTAAAAATCATGAATTGCAAATTCACGATTGGCCGCACAATTATAACATCAATCAAATTAAATGGCCCGCCCGCCGCTATCGAGCCGACCAAAAACGCCGCAATAAGCGTCCAAATGATTATTTTCTTCACACTCCAGTTTTTCATTACTTTTTATTATAACACACCTTGGCTTTGTTTACTAGGTCACCTAAGGTTTTTTCTAAGTCTTTCGTCTTCATCGTTAGTACGTCCGGCGAAAAAACCACAAAAATATAATCGTTTCGTCCAGGCACATCTTCGAAATTCCGTCGCACCAACTCGTATACTCTTCGTCTAATTCGGTTCCGCCCCACCGCCGTCTTATTCACCTTTTTAGATACTACAACCGCAATCCTCGTAAAGCCTTTTGTATTCTCCGCAAAAACAAGCGACACCTTCGGTCCTCGCAATGTTTTCCCGTGCTGATACACCCATCTCACCCCACCCCGTGAATGAAAACGATATTTTTTACTTAACATCAGTACTCTTTCAAAACACCTTACTCTAACTGATTCGGTATTTCTTAATTAAAAACCGTCAGATTGATATTTTCTCCGCGTGAAGCGCGCCTTTTGCGGCGAGCGAGCGCGGAAAAATGCCGAGATGGCGATTTTTAATAAGAAAGACTAAGCGTACGTCAAGTGAGCAACGCACCTCCTAACGAAGTTAGTCGCTCTACAATGTGATTCTGGCGCGGCCCTTGATGCGACGACGTGCTAGTACTTTGCGCCCATTCTTAGTCGCATTTCTCTTCATAAAACCGTGCTCAACCTTACGTTGACGCTTGTGTGGTTGATATGTTCTCTTTGGCATAATATTATTCCTTAAAATTTATTATTTCACAAATACTTGTTATATTATACATTATTTTTCCACAGATTTCAAGGAGTTTTCCACATTTTCTCTAGAGAAAATCATTAACCTGTGGAAAACTTTTCCTCTATTATTCATTTCTCAAATTAAACCATATTTCCTTATTTTCCCAAAATCAGCCAAAAACCTGTGGAAAACTTTTCTTTTTCGTGATATACTTTTATTCAAAGGAGGTCAAGATGTATAATCTATGGAACAATGTTTTGGCGGAGATCGAACAGAAGGTTTCTCCATCCAATTTTTCCACCTGGTTCCAAGACACATCACTCATTTCATCCGATAATAATCGTGTAGTTATAGGCGTCAAAAACACTTTCTATGTTAAACAACTCACCGCCAAATTCATCGGCATTATCGAAGAAGCTCTTAAAAACAACGGCGTAACATTCGAATCAATCGATTTCGAAGTCCAATCCGCCAATAAATCCAAAGTCCGCTCTCGCGAAACAACCGGCGAAGTCACCAAAATCAAAGATCATATCACCCAGAAAAAATCTTCTCTTTCGCGCGAATTCAATAACGGACTCAATATCAAATACACCATGGATAATTTCGTTGTTGGCTCCAATAACGATCTAGCCGTCGCCGCCGCAAAAAGCATCATTGATTCGCCAGGCACTAGATATAATCCATTCTTCCTCTATGGCGGCCCCGGCCTCGGCAAGACCCACCTCATCCAAGCCATTGGTAACGAAATTTTACACCGCAACCCATCCTGCAAAGTTCTCTACACTCCCATCTCCAACTTTTATTCCGAATTTATCGACTGCATCCAGAAAGGCAAGGGTAAAGATTTTAGTAATAAATATGAGAAACTTGACTGTCTTATTATTGACGACTTTCAATTCATCATTAATAAGGAAAAGTCCCAAGAAGAATTTTTCAATATTTTCAATAATCTTTACCTGAACAACAAACAAATTATCGTCACTTCTGACCGTCTACCTTCCCAGATTAAGACCGTCGATGAACGCCTCGCTACTCGCCTCACTATGGGTGGAGCTTTCGATCTTCAACTCCCCAAATTCGAAGACAAATGTGCCATTCTCCGCACCAAAGCCGAGCTCATGGGCGCTGAGATTGAAGATGAAGCCATCGAATACATCGCCGAAAATGTTAATACCAATATTCGCGATCTCGAAGGTGAACTCTCTGCCATCCTCTTGATGTCGGACGTCCGCCACCTTACCCCATTACAGCTCATTAAAAACGGCTCCGCCACCATTAGCCACTCTTCCAAACTCCGCCCCGTCTCCGAAAAACAAGTTGTTGACCGTGTTGCGCGCTACTACAACCTTACCGTCAAAGAAATGTGTGGCAAATCTCGTGTCGCCCATATTAAAACTGCCCGTCAAGTCGCTATGTTTTTACTCAGTCGCGAGCTGTCTATGAGCACCACCAAGATTGCTGCCGCCGTCGGCGTTTCTGATCATACTACGGTTATGCACGGCATCAAAAAAATTGACTCCGAACTCAAGCTTAATTTCACTCTCCGCGACCAAATCACCGAGATTAAGGAGTCTATCTATGAATAAACTCACCCATCCAAAAACATTAGTTCGCTCAATTTTGTGGAAAACTTGTGTAAAACTGCGTGGAAATCATCGTGGAAATCCCGCGCAAATCTTTGTGGAAATCTTCCACAACCCTTCATCCACGTGGAAATCCACCATCTTTTCCCACCTTTTCCCACAGCTTTCCACAACGTTTCCCACAACTACTCCTCCCCTGTTCGGAATCGGACTTTTCCACTATTCCACAGCCCCTACTACTATAACTACTAAAATTATTTAATAAAAAGAAAGGATTAATAATGGAAATTGAAGTAAACCAAGACAAATTAAGTAAAGCCCTAAATAATGTTAGTCGCATTGCCGTAGGTAGAGTCACTCTGCCAGTCTTAAATAATGTCTTAATAAGGGTAGATTCCGGTAAAGTCTCCCTTGTCACCACCAACCTAGATATGGCAATCAGAGATTTCCTCCCAGTCAGTAATTCTATTGATGGTGTCACCACCGTCCCGGCCAAGCTTTTAGCTGAATTCGTCTCCAATCTTCCCCGTGGAGAAGCCATCAAGATTAAAACTGAAGGTTCCAAAGTAACTATCTCATCGGGTAAATATTCCTCAGTTATCAACACTACTCCAGCCGATGATTTTCCTGAGCTTCCAGAAATCAATGAAGAAAAAGCCGTCACCTTTAAAATAGGCGTTGATGAGTTTAAGAATGGTATCACCTCTGTTATTATTGCGACTAGTAGTGACCTTACTCGTCCGGCACTCACTGGTGTTTACTTTAATACCTATGACGGTATCTTGGCTGTTGCTGCGACCGATGGCTATCGTCTTGCCGAGAAGCAGCTCATTAAAGGCGTCGAGAGTGAGATTAAGGTTATCGTCCCGGCCTCTACATTACAAGAAGTTTTGCGCTCCATTAATGATGCTATTGAAGAAGTTGAGATCTCGTTTAATGAAGATTTGGTTCGCTTCCGTCTAGGAGAGATTGAAATCATCTCTAAGCTTATCGACGGCAGTTATCCAGATTACCAGCGTTTGATCCCAAAAGATAGTAATATTAAGATTGAAATGGAACGCGAAGAACTTATCCGCGTCACTAAGCTTGCCGCTCTTTTCGCCCGTACCGTTTCTGGCTCAATTATCTGCGAAGCAAAGACCCCGGATATTTTCTCAGTCAAATCCATCGCTAGTGAACTAGGAGAAAATGATTCGGTGATCACTACTACTGTTACCGAAGAAGGAAAAATTAACCTTAATTCTCGTTTCTTAATTGATGCACTGAATGTTCTTGACGGTAAAGAGATTACCTTTGAATTTTCTAACCATGTCGCACCAGTCGTCCTTCGCAACAAAGATAAAGACGATTATACTCATATCGTAATGCCGCTAAACTCATGATTATTAAATCTATCAAACTTACAAATTTTCGCAATCACGCGTCTTTTTACCTTGAATGTAACCCAGATACGACGTTGATTCTAGGAAATAATGGCTTTGGCAAAACTTCAGTTCTAGAAGCAATTCACATTTTGACTCAAGGCAAAAGCTTTCGCGCTACCGATCCTGACATTAAAAAATACGACGCAGATTTCTACCGCATCGAACTTGAATACAACACGGGCGAAAAAGTTGTCGCCGTATATGATGGTGCTGTAAAAGCTTTTCAAATAATGGACAAGAAAACGCGCCGTCTACCCGTCAAGAATAAATATCCAGTTATTCTTTTCTTGCCATCTGATTTGAACCTTGTCAGCGGTGCGCCATCTCGTCGTCGCGATTATTTTGATCGTATTTTTAGCAGCCTGAGCGAAGAATATTCTGTTAGCTTAAATCGTTACGAAAAAGCTCTTCGGCAACGCAATGAATTATTGAAAGCGGAGCCTTTTTCACGTGATTCTCTCTTCTCTTGGAATCTACTTCTTGCGAAATATGGCTCTACTGTTGCGGCAGACCGCGAGCGGTATATCGCGATGATTAATCGCTCCATTAATGATGTGTACTATTCCATTGCTAAAAATACCGACGAGATTTCCCTAAGCTACCAAACGGAAGTTTTGCACACCAACGAGTCTAATTACCTTAGCATCCTCGAACGTAATCTAGAAAAGGACCACTATTTGGGGCATACTAGTTTTGGCATCCACCGAGATGATATTGATTTTATTTTTAATCATAATTCCGCCGAAAAGACTGCCTCTAGAGGCGAGACGCGCTCGATTATTCTAGCTCTCAAATTCGTCGAAGCCAATATTATTACTAGCATCCTCAATAAAAAACCAATTGTTCTCCTTGACGATGTTTTTTCTGAGCTAGATCCCACTCGTCAAAAATGTCTTGTGGAAAATTTTAAAGATAACCAAGTCATCTTGACTAGCGTAGAAGGTGGCAACACCGACTCACTCTTGGACACTTGCAAGTAGTCCGCTTTGCTGCTTGAAGGCTACTACTGGATTTTCTGTACCCTCAAAGTATTGTAATCCAGCATAAGCCGTCGTCTCACCATCATACATTCGAAGCATCGAAATCGCTCTAGCAAGCTCCACGTAACGCTGTGCGTACTTGTAAGTCTCCCAGTCATCATTCGCTGATGAGTTTACAAAAGCGGCACCGCTTGCGATTCTTTTGTTGTTCTCACTAGCACCCGTAAAATTGCTTATAAGTGATGTGAAGCTAGATATAAACCCGATTTTGCTATCACTTTCTGTCGCCTTTAGGATTCCCCCATCAGTCATTCCGATTGGTGTGATTCTCTCGGTACTATAATTGATGAAATTCGCCAGCTTAGAGCCACTCTTAACTGTTCTTACGCCGTTTTTAAGTTCGGTATTTTCTTCGATAAACTTAAGAAAGTTTGGATCATCTAAGATTCCATCAAGCGTGGAAGAATCAAAGGTGATATTCGCCACGCACGACATCATACCTGTAGCCCCGATATTGCTAAGTGTAAGACATTCGCCAAATTCCGTAAGGTATGAAATATCATTGTCGTCAGCATAACTTTTTTCACCTATCATCGTGAGTCCCAGCCTAGCAACCTGCGCAAAATTCCGAATACTACCGAGGAAGCCAGTTTGTCCTTGTGTAAAACTTGCAAACTTATACACAAGTGAGCCTAGAAAAGTATTGCGCGACGAAATATCGAGTGGACTTCTGCTCATCCTATCGGCTTCCGCTTCTAGTGCCAACACATTCGAAGCTACTTTGGCGTAAGATTTGACTGATTCTACGTCGCCCGCTGTGCCGCCGCTCGCTATAGCAAGACTCATTCCGACATTGGCGGCACCTTTTACTAATAATTCGCCACCAACCACTCCGCCAATTGTGGAAAAACCATTATTAATAAGCGAGTTTTCCACTATCGGCGCCACTGTTCTAAGCTTTTCTTGATTAGCAACCTGGGCACCGTCACTAGATACGTATCTTCCGATATTTGCTCGCGCCTTGGATGACGTGGAAGTTATCGTGCCGTTTAGAGTCTCCTGGCTCGCTTCTTGACCCACTTGGTTTGTCACTAAATCCAAAATTCTATCTTCGGAATAATTCCTTACGTCATCAAAATCTAATTTTTCACCACTAAGAATTGCGGCTAGACTTGGCGAATCCATCATGCTTCCCTCTACTGTGATAGTTTCACCGGTCCTCACGTCTGTCACTTCATTCTTCTTTACTTTGTAAAGTAGATTCATCGCTTCATTTATTTGCGATTCACTACCATCTCCCGCTTTCATTTTATTGATATTTTCCATGAAAGCTAAGAAAAACAGTGATGAGCGCTGCTCTTCCGTAATTTTATTAGCAGCATTTATTGTGTCGCCCGCATTTAGCGTGGCCACAGTTTCATCTTTTGCCTTATTTTTGCTTGCGACGGTATTAATAAAAGCCTCCGCATTATTTTGTGGTGACGTCGTCTCACCCACAGTTTCGTAGACGCTTTCTATTTCTCCATCCTGATTCTCCTTCTCTACTAGTGTTACATTATTTACATTGACGTTATTTCCCTCCCCCATCAATCGGCTAGTTGTTTCTTCGAAACTTTCTTTACTACTGTAATTATTAAGCGAGGTGCCAAGTCTCTTAAATACAGCCCTTGCCGTATCATCATAATAATATGCCACTCTCGAATACGTAGCCGCATTAAAAGCGTCGTAGAGCCCCGCATCGCTATTTACTGCTTTGTAGAAATCGCTTTCAGGAATAACTGTTCCGTTGTATAGAACTGACAACTTCCTCCCGCCGAGATTACTCTCAATAAATTCTCCATTTTCTTCATATCCTACCAGGATTCCGTTTTCTTTTAATCTCTGCAAAGTGTTATCCGGCACCACTGCTTCATTATCCTGTACCCCATCCGCTCGGAGTATCAATTGAAAAGCAATGATTTTGCTCTCTATTCCGTCCACCCCCTGTACATCAAATACCTCTGACAACCGTTCCACAAAAGCAATCGGCATCAAGAACCCCGACCCAAGAAACGCCACCAAGATAACCAACAAAAGTGTAACCACCCCAGTAGCACCAAAAGCCTTCATTCGTTTACTAAAGCGAATTTTCTTACTCTTCTTTCCGACCACATTAGAAATCACCTGACGATTCTCAAGCGCTCTATTGTCGGCATCGTGTAGGACCTCTGTTGGCGACATATATAAATTATAACATATTTTTGGTATAATATAAAGTATGAAGATTGACAAGATTATACCAGGCGGACAAGCTCTAGCTACCAACGATGACGGTAAGAAATATTTTTTCTGGAACGCTCTCCCAGGCGAAGAGGTTACCGATTATCGTGTTACTAAGAATAAGACACATTTTGTAGAGGCTGTCGCGACTGCTATCAATAATCCTTCGCCGTATCGAGTTCAGCCAAAAGATGATTGTTTCCTTTCGACCTCCCCTTGGCAGATTATGAGTTACGAATGCGAGTTGAGGACCAAATGTGCGCTCGTTGTTGAAATGTTCCGCGAACAAGGTATTGAAATACCAAATCTCGCGATTCATACGGATGGCAATGAATACTTTTACCGTAACAAAATGGAGTATTCTCTCTATTTTGATCTGTCGCAGGATAAGATTCTTCCTGCCTTTCATGAGCGCGGCTCTCATCGTAAGATTCCGATTGTAAGTTCTAGTATTGAGTGTCCCGAAATCTTTCAGGCCGCCAATGCGATTATCGACGATTTGAATGCTCACCACGAGCCTGCTTATAAGTATCAATCACTCATGCTTCGTGCGAACCAAGCTGGCGAGATTTCGGGAGGCCTCTACGAAAATCATCAGCCTCATCCGGTTTTTCCAAATCTCCGGGACAAGATACTAGGCTACGAATATTCTTATTCCCCAAATGGTTTTTTCCAAATCAATCTACCCGTTTATGAAATGGCGCTCAAAGAAATTAAAAAGTACATCACCACCGACAAAGTTCTAGATCTGTATTCTGGTGTTGGTACGATTGGACTCTCCGTCGCAAGAGACAAGAATCTCACACTTGTCGAATGTAACACGGCGGCTTTTGGTGAAATGGTTAAGAATATGTCTACCGACTCTACCGTAGAAAAGATCAACGACAACTTGTTTAAAAGTCATCATATTTCTGGTGTCTTGTCTAAATCCGAAGATGTTTTAGGATATATTGCGCCAGACTCCACGGTTATACTTGATCCCCCGCGCGCCGGCTGCGAAGCAAAGCTAATCGATAAATTACTTGAAGTATTGCCGCCAACTATTATCTACTTGTCTTGTAATCCTATTACTCAGGCTCGTGACGTATCTCGGCTTCTTTCAAAGTATCATGTAGAGACTGTCCAAGTTTTCAACTTTTTTCCACACACCCCTCACATAGAAAATTTAATTGTGTTATCATTATAATATGAACAAAAAACATTTATTATTTACTATTATTAACGCCTTTCTCTTCCTTAGCACTATTATTGTTACATATGTTACTTTGACGCACGGCACAGTTGCCGGTCAAGTCGATACTGGCACCAACTATGGCTGGTTCTATATTGTGACTTTTACAGTCGAAAGTAATATTTTTCTAGGTATCATCGCTGCATTGTCTATGGCGCTAGGTATCCGTTCGCTCGTCCGCAAGGTGGAGCTCCCACGCCTACTTACTATTTGGTATCTAGTCGCCGCCTCAGCGGTTGCGCTGACCTGCCTCACTGTTATTTTCTTTCTTGCCCCGCTGCGCGCTTTTTCCGGTCGCAACTACTTCGAGATGATGATGGGCCCGATGTTTTTCTTCCATTTCTTCAACCCAGTCCTAGCTTGTCTAACTTTGATTTTCTTGTCCGGCCCTACCAAGTTGACTCTAAAAGCGCGCCTACTTGCCCTGTTGCCACCAATTCTCTACTCTATTCCATATATTCTGAATGTGGCAGTGTTTAAAACTTGGCCAGATTTTTACAAACTCACCTTTGATGGCAAATATTTTCTCATTCCGGTTGTCTTTGTCGTGTTTTGTTTAGTGGTGTTTGGTATCTCTAGTCTGCTCGCCTTCTTCCATAATAAATATATTTCTAAAGAGATTACATCTTGACTATAAAAGCAAAGGCTATATTTATAATAGGCGTTATTTCATAATTCAATTACAACCGAGGGACATAAAGACCAAGTCGCCGTCAGGCAGATTTGGTCGCTGTAGAGGCGGAGCAATGTGATAAAATTTATTATCACATTGCGGAGCTCCCGAGGTGTAATGAATTATGAGATAACGCCCGTATAATAAGAATGTAACTAAAAGTCAACTCTTTAATTTCAAAATAAAATATGCTATTATATTTATAAGACGGAAAGGTGTCCGAGTGGTTTAAGGAGCACGCTTGGAAAGCGTGTGTAGGGGCAACTCTAC
>CAZZAI010000018.1:0-15218 GCA_964652665.1 uncultured Candidatus Saccharibacteria bacterium | reverse complement strand
GCCATGGGAGGGTGACATTTTCAGGCGATAAAAGGGGTGACATTTTCAGGCGATAAAAGGGGTGACATTTTCAGGCGATATTGACAGATTTATTTATAAAATATGGTATAATTAAGGAATGAATGCAAATGAAATCCGCAAAAAATTCTTAGATTTTCAGGTCCGCAATGGACATAAAGTAATCCAGCCTGCCCCGCTCGTGCTCGAAGGCGACCCGACGACACTATTTACTGGGTCGGGGATGCAGCCACTTTTGCCATATCTTCTAGGCAAGGAACACCCGGAAGGGACACGACTGACCGATTCGCAGCCTTCGATGCGGCTTCAGGATATTGAGGATGTGGGCGACCCGCGGCATACGACAGTGTTCGAGATGCTGGGCAACTGGTCGCTCGGTGATTATTTCAAAAAAGAACAGATTCGGAACTTTTTCAAATTCCTGACCGAGGAAATAGGACTTGAGCCAGAGAAGATTTATGTGACGTGCTTTATTGGGAATGAGAAATACGGCATCCCGAAGGACGTGGAAGCGGCAGAGATTTGGCAGGAAGTATTCCGCGAGGCGGGAGTGACGGCAGAAATCGCCGAGATAGGCTCAGCCGAGAACGGCGACAAGCGTGGCATCCGGCCAGGGGAGCGGATTTTCTTCTACGACGACCACGAGAACTGGTGGAGCCGCGGTGGCGGCATCGAGACGACGCCACTCGGTGACCCATGCGGGCCAGACTCGGAGGTGTTTTATGATTTTGGCGAAGACAAGCAAGACGTTGAGAAATACGGTCTCGCACACCCGGCATCGGATGGAGCGAGGTTCATGGAGATCGGAAATCAGGTGTTTATGCAATATCGGCGGTTGTCGGATGGAACATTTGAGGAGCTCGAGAAGAAAAACGTGGACTTCGGCGGGGGCTTAGAGCGCATCGCGGCGGCGGCGATTGGGAGTTTTGATGTGTTTAGGATATCGCTACTTCGCCCGATTATCGAGAAACTTGAAGAGATTTCGGGGAAGTCATACGAGAATAACACCGATGAAATGCGAGTAATCGCCGACCACATCAGGGGAGCGTATCTCCTCGCGGCGCAAGGGCTCGTACCATCGAACAAGACCCAAGGCTACGCGATGCGGCGGCTGATTCGCCGGGCGGTGCTTCGGGCGCTAGACCTCGGGATCGCGGCGGATTTCCTCGCGGAGGTGGTGCCGGTCGTGGCTGAGAATTACCGTGATTTGCCAGATAGCATACTGACGCACAGAGAAGTGGCACTTGAGGTGTTAATGAAAGAAGAGAAAACGTTCCGTGCGACGCTCAGCAAAGGACTCCGAGAGCTCAAGAAGATGGCGAAGCAATCGCAAGGCAGGATGAAGCATACACAAGACGAGACGGGACAGTCGCAAGACGACTTCTCGGGGCACGACGTCGCTCCGGCCCGTCGTCACGGGCGGAGCGCGTCTTCTACCTCGCTCGTAAGCTCCGGAGATCCCCTCGAAGTGTCTTTGCGACTGTCCGGCACGGACCTGTTCAAGCTTCAGGATACTTACGGATTCCCATTTGAGGTCTCGGTAGAGGAGTGCTATAAGGAGGGGATTGAGCTTTCAAAGAACTACCGTGAAGAGTTCGAGGCGGCGCTCGCTGAGCAGCGCAAGCGCTCACAAACTGCGTCGAAGGGAATGTTCAAGGGTGGCCTCGAGGACCACGGCGAGCAAACGATTAAATATCACACCGCGACGCATTTACTCCTCGCGGCGCTACAGAAACACGTCGCCCCCGACATCGCACAAAAGGGATCAAACACTACCGCCGAGCGGACGAGGTTTGATTTTAACTGCGACCACAAGCTCACTCCCGGGGAGATTAAGGCGGTGGAAGACCAGGTAAATGCTTGGATTGCGGCAGACCTCCCTGTAGTATTTGACGAGTACGACAAGGCTTACGCGCGCGATACTCTGAAGGCGCACGGGCAGTTCTGGGACAAATACCCGGACGTGCTCAAGGTGTACACGATTGGCGATTTCGACAATCCGATTTCACGCGAAGTGTGCGGCGGGCCACATGTAGAGCATACTGGGGTCATCGGGAAGTTCCACATCGTGAAAGAAGAGTCGTCCTCGGCGGGCGTGCGGCGCATCAAGGCGGTGCTCGAATAAGTCATCGGAGACGTCAAATGGATATATCTCTTTGATTGAAATCGAATTATAAAACAATACCCAACAGAATCAGTATTAGCAGACAGGAAAAAGCCACCCCGAAGGGTGGCTTTTGGAGGAATTGACGAATGTCACGAAAGTCGCATCTGGCTAGAGAATGGGCGAGCTTTGCGAAACTCGCGTCCGGCGTTCAGCCTGAACGCTGCGGGACTTCCGGCTCAAACTTGAAGCCATATGTCTCGCGCATCACAGTCTCGAGCTGAGTCAGGTTTTCATACTTCAGTGTATGAAGACCCACTTCATCCGCGGCCTTAATGTTCCCACAACGGTCATCGATATAAAGAATATCGGACGCTGGATAGCCAGTGAGCTCAGTAAGAGACTCAAACGAGGCCACATCTTGCTTGTCGGCAAGCCCAGTGCGATAGTCTGGCATACCATAGGTGATCCCCTGATTCTTATCACCAAGATCAGTCGGATATTCGATCGTACGCAAAATCATACGGTTCGCAGCCTTGGCTTCGGGCGCTTTAACACCCCAAGACAAGTGCAGAATTACCAGGATAGTACGCATTCTAGCCCCCTCCTTCAAGCCGGCCAGGCCTCGGGATGAAAATCCTTCAGCCATGACATCATCTCGCTGTTCTCGATCAGCTTCTCCTCCGCCGCCACAATCTGACGATTGATCGCCGATACACTGACGCCGTGGCGCTTCGCGATCTGCGCCTTAGTGGAGCTGGAGTTGAACTTCAACCCGAAGAAGTCAATCAGGAGACTGCTTTCCTCGTGCTGGAGCTTGCCGATGTTGCGAAGATTGACTGCGACACTGTAGGCATCGCCAGACTTGGGGCAGAAATGCTCCTTCAGGTAGTCTTCGAAACCGCCCTCGGGCTTTCTGACCTGTCCGCGCGCAGCGAGGCGCGACAAGATGTCGTGGTACAGACGCTCGACCGGAGTCGGGTGCTTGATGGCATACATTAATTCCTGCATGATTTTTCCTCCTTATTATTAATGTGCGAAAATGATGGACGGACCGTGCGCTAAGCGCACAATAAACAAAAGCTTACCCCCTAAAATTTATTTCCGTCCACTTAATTAGATTATAGCACAGATTCTCTCTGCTGTCAAGATTAGGGTTATGTAAAAATTACATGAAGCTGTGGAAAAGTCCATCGTGGCATACTGCAGTAGTTAATTCTGAAGGAGCTTGGAGAGCTTGGTCTTTAGCTTGTTCTCGTCTGGTGAGCCGGCGAGAGTATCAGCTCCTACTCGCAAGAGACCGAGCGCCGTCGCAAACGAATAATCTAGCGACTCGGAAGCAGAATCGTAGCGGAGATTCGGAAACTCAGCAGTATCAAGCAAGTGAATAACAGGGCGGCGCGAAAACGGTAGCCGGGTAAACCAATCGCTCATCGCGAGCTTCTCTTGTAAGAGTGAGAGGCCGGCGCCACCGCCACAAAGAAGGACACTCCGCGGCAAGGAATTATCACTGCCAAACTCCTCGAGAGCTACTTCTACGCCGGTCAACCAGACGCTAAGATTGCGAGAAATGGCGGATTCGACCTTGGCCTTCAGGGCATCATCCAGCAAGCCAGTGTCGTAGTCGAGCTTGTATCGCTCGGCCGTCGCAAAATCAACACCAACCGTCTCCGCAATCTGATGCGTAAAGCTGCGGCCGCCAATAGAGAACATCTTCGTACCCTCTACGCCACCGTCGTCTACAACAGCGATATCCGTAGTGCCGCCACCAATATCCATGACAATGCCGGAGAAATTGCTATCCATTTCATCGCCTAGACAAGCCCGACAGACCGCAAAAGGCTCTACCGCCACAGTCAGGAGATCGAGATTGAGCTCGGCGCAGACTTTCTCGATCGCCGCCACGTGAATCATCGGGGCGAAAGCGGTGTAGATTAGGATGTCAAGATTTGTCCCCTTGAAACCGATTGGGTTCATAATCTTATAGCCGTCAATTGTCAGCGAGACAATCGCAGAATTAATCAGACGAACCTCGGCATTATCATTGCCAGTCTCAAGCGCAACAGATACACGGGCGACTTCGCAAGATTTCTGCTGGACTTTCTTGATGATCTCGTTCATCTCGTGCTCGGAAATCGGCTCGTCGGGATGCTCGCGACGATAATGGACCGAAGTAGTGTTGCCTTTGATGAGCTCGCCGGCCACACCGACCACAGTGGTGCTAGCCCGCTCGCCCGCATGGTCTTCGACCTCTACGAGTGCCTCTTCGCAAGTAGATACTACGGAAGTGATATCGGCAATTGCGCCAGCATACATACTACCCTCGCGCTGTTTTGCTTTAGCGGAGGCTAGAATCGTGAGATCAGAATTCTTGCCGACCTTCGCAAGGACAGCTTTGACGTATTCTGTGCCTATATCGAGACCGAGTATCGTGCTCATACTTATATTATATCACATTTTAAACTCAACAAACTCTCCTTCGCCAAGACCAGACAGTTCAAATCTGCCAAACTTAGTGCGGTGGAGCGATATTACTCTATATCCGAGTGCGGCGAAGGTGCGGCGAATCTGGCGATTGCGCCCCTCGCTTAAGATAACGGTATAGCGATTAGGTGGCGCCTGGCGGGTACTGCCGGCTTTTTGGAGTGCGTGGCGGGTCCTGCCGGCTTTTCCTCCCCCATCTTCGCTAGAGCTCAGCTGGGGGTCCCCCTCCAAAGCCGTCACCCGCCCACTCACATCATCAGCCCGGATTACCGTAAAACGCGATGGCCCGTCTTCTAGCATGACTCCATAATCAGAAATCATCTGCTGGTGAAGCGGCGCAAGCGGGCGATCCAATACTACTTCGTAGACTTTTTCTTTGTGGAACTTGGGGTGGGTCATTTCGAAAGCAAAATTGCCATCGTTGGTCAGGAGAATCAGGCCAGAACTATCTTTATCGAGGCGGCCGACCGTCTTTAGCTTCTGGTATTTAGGCGGCAATAGCTCGTAAAGAGTCGGGGACGGGCCTTGAGCGCGACGCGAACAAACATAGCCGACGGGCTTATTGAACGCTAGATACAAGAAATCCGTCGAAAACGGGATTATCTTATTATTATAGCATACTTTGTTACTTTTGTCAATATGAGCGCCAAGTGTGGCAGGCTGACCGTCTACTAGCACTTGACCAGCAGCGATAAGATCATCCGCCTCACGGCGTGATACACCGATACGCTCGGCAAGGAATTTATTGAGACGAATAGAATCGCCTCCAGATGAGAGCAAGACGCGGCCCGGCGACACTAGCTTTGGCACAGATGGGCCGGCGGGCAGCTTTGGCGGTCTTCTGTCAGACGTTGGCAGTCTTCTTTCAGACGTTGGTAGTCTTCTTTCAGGCGTTAGCGGTCTTCTTTCAGACATTAGCGGTCCCCTAGTACTTCATGGATAGCATTAATGACGTCTTCGATGCCGACTTGTGACTTCACGAGGTAGCGATCACAACCAAGGCGCTCGCCACGCTCGCGGTCCTCCCCGCCAGAGAGGGCCGTCATCATAATGACATGGATACCGGCAGTCTCAGGGGTATTGCGCAGGATATCGAGCATATCAAAGCCAGAAATCTTTGGCATCATCACGTCAGCCAAAATCAAATCTGGGCGCTCACGCACAGCTACAGCGAGGGCCTCTTCGCCATCGCTCGCGGTCACCACTTCGTAGCCTTCAGCCGTGATACGGATGCCATAGATTTCGCGAAGCGCCGCGTCGTCTTCTACAATCATGATTTTTGTCATTTAGATACTCCTTGGTTAAAATTATTTTGATAGGCAATCATACGTTTTTCGTATTCTTCACCGGTGATACGAGGCAACGAAACAAAGAAAGTCGAGCCCTCACCAAAGGCCGATTCGGCCCAGACGCGACCGCCCATTGCTTCGGCGCGTTGTTTGACGAGGTAGAGGCCAAGCCCGGTACCGCCAATAGTGCGGGTGTCGGAGTTGTCGGCGCGATAAAATTTCTGAAAAATATGTTGGATGTCATCTGAAGAAATGCCCATACCAGTATCGGTAACGTTAATAAGCACGCGGTCGCCGTCGCCTAGAACATTGACATAGATGGAGCCGCCGGCGGGAGTATATTTGAAAGCGTTATCGAGGAGATTGTTCATAATTTCTTGCATGAAATCTATATCGACAAAACCATAGACCACTTGTCCGACTTGATGACCGGCACCGAGGGAATTGACAGCACCAAATTGATATTTGATAGCGGGATCGCGATGTGTGGTGGCGAATGAGTCAGAAATCTGCTTGACTAAACCAACCATCTCAACAGGGCGAAAATTCGGACGAATGCGATTATCATCGAGCTTCGTAACATCAAGGAGATCCTGGAATAAGCGGCCTAAGTGCCTCGCGGCATCGTGAGCAGAATTAAGGTAGCCCCGGGCGCGATCATCTATCGTGGCCGTCTGAGGATTAAGGGCAAGCGACAGATAGCCTTCAATCGAAGCGACGGGAGTACGCATCTCGTGTGAGGCAGTCGAGATAAACTCGGCCTGCTCACCTTCCTCGGCGAGCTCCCGGGTGATATTCCGAAAAGTGATAATGCGCTGACCACTCGGAGCAGGCACGACTGAGACTGCGATAGGAATGCGCTTCTTCGATGGGCCAGCAAGAAGACACACCTCGTAGCCCTCAAGCGGCTGGGCGGAGCGCATTGATTGGTAGAGCATATTCTCGGCGTCTGGCAGCTCACGACCCTCCTTAGTCTCAAGCCTAAGAAGCAGCCCATAATCAAGGCCAAAAGCGTTCGTCGCGGCTTTACAATCGGTCATCGTGACAGCCGCTGGATTGATGAACTGAATAATGCCAGCTTTGTCAGTAATAATGACACCATCATGAATATAGAGTAAAGCCATTTCTGCGAGCGGGCTCGAGCTCGGCTGCGGGGCAGAAGGCGAAATTGGTTGTTTCTTACTAAATATACCCATTACATTAATTTTAACACATTTTAACACAAGCGCGACAAAATGTGGTAAAATTGTTATATGAATAAGGACGTCATTTATATCGAACCAGAGGATGATATTACTGATATCGTCGGCAAGGTAACAGGAGCCAAAGAAAAGATCGTGGCGCTAGTGCCACCTAAAAAGACGAATGTGCTCCGCAGTAGTGTAAATATTAAGCTTATCGCCAAGGCGGGTGCTTCGGCGGGGAAGTCAGTAGTCCTAGTCACGACGGATCCAGCCGTAGTGAAGCTGGCGGCGGCGGTAAAACTCCCCGTCACGAAGAGCTTACAGTCGGCGCCAGTGATTCCGGTGGTGACCGATGAGGCCGAGGCATCCGAAGCGGCCACTAACACAGAGACTAGCGCTATAATGGAAGAATCAGTCGAAGAGACAGAGATTCGGATCAATGATAATTCCGCAAGCGAACTAGCGGTATCTGAGGAGACTCAAGAGGATACCGATGAGAGTACCACAGAGACAGAGTCTGCTGATGGACAGAAAGAAAGCAAGGAAGACGCTTCCGCCAAATCCAAGAAAAAGAAGGCAAAGGTCGAGGGGAAGAATGCATTCATCACATGGATTCTGAATCATAAAGGTATCGTCATCGGGTGCGGAATCGGCGCCGTAATCCTGATTCTAGTAGCGATTTGGGCGTTCGTGATTGCCCCGGCGGCGACAATTACTGTGGACCTGAGGACGACGACGAGCAATTTCTCTGAAAATGCCACCTTTACTACGGTGCTTGCCGAAGAAAATGCTTCTCAAGGCCGATTCTATTTGACAGAGAAGAAGCTCGAGAGTAAATCTGAAGTAGATTTTGAGGCCACAGGGAAGAAAAACATCGGCGAAAAAGCAAGCGGCGAGGTAATTGTGTACGCTTATTTCCGGACGGAAGGCGCGGTTGCGATTAACACTGGGACGGTCTTCACTTATGACGAGCTTAATTTCATCTCACAGAAAGAGGTGACGCTCGCGATGACTAGTACGACCACTTGTGAGAATACCAACCCAACAGAGCTAGCATTGTCAGGGTGCTTGGTGTCGGCGCGAGTGCCGGTAGTCGCCGAGAATCCTGGAGCTAGCTACAATGTAGGAGCGAGCGATAGAGGCTGGAGTACAGTGTCAGATGTATCGGTTTACTCCGATAAAGCGATGTCTGGCGGGACAGATCAGACTGTCACAGTGGTACAACAGTCAGATATTGATGCCGCAAAGGAAAAACTAAAGAACAAGAGCGAATCGCAGTACAAAGAGACTTTGCTCGAGAGTATCCCAGAGGGAAATCTCGCGATTGATGGATCGTTCGTACAGACCGTGAGTGATGCGGTATCTAGCCCGGCCGTCGGCGAAGAGGTAAAAGATGGCGCTAATGCGAAGCTCACCGTCATCACAACCAATACGATTTTCTACGTAGATTTGACCAAGATTAAGGAGTTCATCGAAGAAAAGGCCAAGCTCGCTGAGAATTATAAGATTTATGAGGTAGCGAACCCATTTGTCGAGAATTTCGTCAAGGGTGAGAAGGACTACACTGGCAAGATTAAGACATCATACATCTCTGGACCAGAGGTGACCGAAAACAGCGTCATAGAGGTAGTAAAGGGCAAAGGTGTCGGGACGGCACAGCACGATTTGTCAGAGATTAATGGAATCGGGAAAATACGCATCGATACCTCATTCCCATGGGTATCAAGCATCCCGAATGACCCTGAGAAGATTACTGTAATCATTAACGTCGAAGAGTAACAGGGGTAGAGAGAATTTAACAGCGAGGAGTTAAAGACAGAATATGAAAATAATCGGACTAGATGTGGGCGAGAAACGCATTGGCGTGGCCAAGGTTGATTCGAGCACCCGTATCGCGGTACCAGTCGGGTATATCGAAGTAAACGGCTCAGAATGGCAGGAAATCGCCCGCATTGCGCGCATCAATGGGGCAACATACTTCGTAATCGGGCTGCCACGCAGTAACGAAGGCAATGAGACCAAACAGAGTGCCTATGCGAGGCAATTCGGGAAGACTTTGGTTGAGAAAGTGCCTGGGGCAAGGGTAAGATTCCAGGATGAATCACTCACCTCTGTAATGGCAGAAGATAGGCTAAAGGGGAGCTCTCGCACCAAGAAAAAAGCCGCCAAAAAGGGCGGAAAGGGCTATGAGAGGGGCGATATTGATGCTGAGGCAGCGACGATTATTTTGCAGGACTTCATCGAGACTTTTAAGGAACCGGAGGCGAAACCGGCCGAAAAGACTAGCAAAGTAAAAAAGAGCTCAGATAAAGTCAAGATGAAGACCAAGAAGCTCACGAAATTCTTGATTATATCGCCGATCGTATTAGTATTACTAATCGCTGGTGTAGTTGGCGTAGTAGTATGGCGACAAAATGAGCTCAAGCGTCGTGAAGAAATGTGGGCCGAGCTCGAATCACAGATGAAGCCAGATGTGTTTTCTTTCATGATACGGCCGGGAGAGACGATTTTTGACGTGAAAGAGAACCTGGCTAAGATAGGCTATTCAGAGGCAGAAATAGAAGATGGGTTTAACTATGATTATAGCAATGAAGAGGGCCTCGAGTTCTTAAAGGCGCGCCCATCTGTCGCGACGCTCGAAGGGTTTCTCTACGGAGAAACTCACGAATTCTATGGCGACGCGACGGTAAAAGACATCTTGACAGTGTTTCTACAAGGGATGGGGGATGTGATACGCGAGAATCAGTTGGTCGACAGATACGCAGCCCATGGGCTCAGTCTGTTCGAAGGCATCACGCTAGCGTCGATCGTCCAGAAAGAGGCCAAGCCAAGCGACCAAGCAGAAGTCGCGCGAGTTTTCTTAAACCGGCTAGACAATGGAATGACACTAGGGAGTGACGTCACGGTATCGTATGCACTAGATGTGCTAGATCCGAATCGTGAGATTTACGTCGATAATCAATCAGCACTAGAGGTAGACTCATGTTATAATACCAGAAACTCGGCTGGACTACCTTGCGGGCCGATCTCGAACCCATCGCTTAGCGCGCTCTTGGCCGTAGCGGAGCCGGCAGATAACACTTATCTTTTCTTCTTGACAGGAGATGATGGTGTGATGTATTATAGTAATACAGGGGAGGAGCACGCAGAGAAGGCTCAGCTATATTGCCAAGAGCTCTGCAATGTTTCACTATAAATATGAGTAGGAAAAAATCAAGTTTTGACAAGAAAAAGCTCGGCAGGGTGCTACCGTATTTGATTACGGGGATACTCACGATTGCGCTGGTTTTTGTCGGGTCACTTGATAAGAAAAATAGCAACACGACACTCAGTCTCGATGTATTTGCGGCGACTGATTATAAGGTATCCGTAGATCAGTTGTCGGAATTATACACCGTGGCGGATGTATCGGATGCGCTTGGGCTCGCTTCGGCGTCTGACGTGGCGTCGAACTACGTGCTGACGACCTCGATGTATGAGGTGGGACAGACTTCGACGGGGAAATTTGATAAACCGACCATCACTAATCTGGTAGTATCGCGCGGCGTGGTCGAATATACCGTCAAGGAAGGCGAGTCGATGGAGTCGATTGCCGCACAATATGGCATCACGACCGACCAAATCCGCTGGTCGAACGACAAGAAGACTACGGAGGTCTCCGCCGGGGATTTACTCTATATTCCGAGCGTCAGCGGTATTGTCTATACAGTGAAAAGCGGCGACACGATAGAATCGATCGTCGAGAAATATGGTTCTAATGCCACCGAGATTATCGCGATGAATGACCTCGAGAAGTCTGGCATATCGGAAGGGCTAAGAATCGTGATTAAGGACGGCGAGCTGCCCGAGACGGAGCGGCCAGAATATGAGCCACCAGTAGTGACGAGATCCTACTACTATACCTACCTCGGCAACACCGCAGAGCGGCAAAATATCGAGGTGCTTGGGTATTACTATGGACTAGGCGGGCCATATGGCGCCGGACAGTGTACGCAATGGGCGTGGTTCAAGCGACAAGATGTGCCATCGACACTTGGCAATGCTAATACATGGGCATATCGTGCGGAAGCAATCGGCTATACCGTGAGCCGGACCCCCGTCAGAGGTGCGATTTTCCAGACTACTTCGGGGTGGTATGGGCACGTTGGCTATGTCGAGGCGGTCAATCCGGATGGCTCTATACTCGTCACAGAGATGAACTACAATTATAGTCCGTTTATGGTGATTCAAGCGACGATTCCGGCAAGCTCGGTAGGGAATTTTAACTACATCTATCCGTAAATCAATCCAGAATAAGTGCCGTTACACAATTCGATATACCTTAGTGATGTTGATTTTGGTTTTTGGTGGTTTTATGATATAATAATGGTATGTTTAGTGATACGGCAAAAGTAAGTTTGAAAGCAGGTAAAGGCGGAGATGGTGCCGTATCTTTTCGGCGGGAAATCTACATCCCGAAGGGCGGGCCGGACGGTGGTGACGGCGGTAAGGGCGGTGACATCATCTTTCGCGCAGATAAAGACACCAATACGCTGATCGACTTCCGTTTCACCCCGATACTTACCGCGGAAGACGGCAAAAACGGCTCTGGCACCCGCTCGGCGGGCAGAAGTGGCAAAGATTTGATTGTCGAGGTGCCGATTGGGACAATGGTGCGTCGCGACGGCGAGATTATCGCAGATTTGGTGCGCGACGGGCAAGAAGCCATCATCGCGCGCGGCGGTGACGGAGGATTTGGTAATGCACATTTCAAGAGCTCGGTCAGACAAGCGCCGATTATCGCCGAGGTAGGTGAGCCGGGAGAAGAATTCGAAGCGGAGCTAGAGCTAAAGCTTCTCGCCGATGTAGGACTAGTAGGACTGCCCAACGCCGGGAAATCTACCTTCCTCTCCGTAGTCTCGAACGCTCGGCCAGAGATTGCCGATTATCCATTCACTACCCTGACGCCACAGCTAGGAGTCGCGACGGTTGATGGCCACGATCTACTGATTGCGGACATTCCAGGGCTAATTGAGGGCGCCGCAGAGGGTAAAGGTCTCGGGCACGATTTCTTGCGCCATGTCGAACGCACTGCGGTACTGCTACACCTCGTGGATGTCTACAGCAATGACGCCGGCGAAGCCTACCAGACGATTCGTGGAGAGCTCGAACGCTACGGCGACCTCGCTTCGCGGCCAGAAATCGTGGCGCTCACCAAATGCGAGGGTGTAGACGCAGAGATTATTGACATGCAAAAAACCGCGATTCTCGCGGTCAATCCGGACGCCACAGTCTATGCTATCTCCGCAGCGGCGCATACAGGACTAACTGAGGTACTAAGAGCACTTAGAATCAAGGTTGATGAGGGGCGCACGCAAGCTCAGGATCACGATGAGGAGATAGAAATGGATGTCGCCGAGATTCCGACCATTTCGCTAGCTCCAAATGCGTACAAAGATACTTGGAATGTCGGGAAGGTAGAAGATGAAGACGGCGTGGTTAAGTTCATCGTAACGGGTGAGAAGATCGAGAAATTCGCAAGGCGGACAGACCTCAATAATTACGCGAGCGTGAACCGTCTACGCGACATTATGAAGAAACTCGGCATCCGCGGAGAGCTTACTTCACTCGGCGCAGAGCCAGATTCAATAGTTTCCATCGCAGGCAAAGAGTTCACGCTGGTGGAAGATTGGTAGACTATCGCGATTCGTTCCGTGGAGAGTAATCTCACTACTCCATTTCCGAGCATTGAGCAAGCCCGAGTGAATTTTGAAAAGCTCCCCGAGACGAGTACCGGATAGTCCCGGGCGCAGTCCTGGCGGAGCTTTGAAAAATTTGCCCGGCGCGCCGCTCACCGCGAAGAAATGGGGTAGTGAGATTGCATTACGCGAACTTTCATGCTAGTGGTGTCACAATAGACCAAGCTCTACTCCAATTCCGCGCTGGTTTCATCACGCCACGATAATTTTCACAACATTTCACCCAATCCTGCGACAAATACAGTGTTGTCTCCGGATGGGGAAATGTTGTAAAAATTATATGGGTTCGTCAAAGGCGCAGAATTGGAGCAGATGCTTGGTCTCGGAATAAATTCTGGCGGGCGACTGGCTACTCGCCGAAGACGCAGCGCACCGAGAATCCGCTCCTGCGACTGCTGTCGCGCGCGGATTCCACGTTCGACGAAGTGAAGTTCAAGTTGTAGGCGTAGTAAGTGGACCCAGCAGTAGAGGACCAATAGCGGCCGAGCGAACCACCATAGTAGAACTTCGCATAGTCGTAGTAGCCGGCGAGTAGGAAGCCTGACGTCGTGCCTGGGCCAGCGTTATTGTAGAAGTTTGCACTAGTGGCACTTGAACTGTCATAATAGTTAGACTCTAGATTTGCTCCATAAGCAGTAGCAAGTGCATAGAAATCACCAGTTTTCCAGTTGTTATTCGTTTGTGGGTTTGCATTGCTCGTGGTGATAGTTGGCAATCTCCAACCTTTTGGGCAGATGGAGCCGGAAGCGTTATTATAAGTGGCTACACTAGAACCGGTGCCAGCCGTAGCGGCAAGGTAGGAGTAATAGCTACCGCATGGGGTGTTTTGCTCAGAAGCACCACAATTGATATTATTGCCCGAGTTGAAGACATAATCCGTGCTACTGTTACTAAATTGCGTACTATCAGTATCAGTCAGGTTATTATCGTCAGCATTCTTCGTGGCAGACGCGGGGAGGGTATAGTCGGTGGTTACATCCGAATCGGCACTCGTCACTGTCGTGCCACCTGGGAGATCCAGGTTGGTCGTCATCCACCATTTACCATCGGCGAGTTTTGCTACAGTATAGGACTTAGTAGTGCCGCCACGAGAATCAGTCAGTGTACCGCTAGTACCTGCGGTAGAACAGAGTTTGGTCGGATCGAATGCTTGCATTGTCCCCGAGACACTAGATGCACAGCTACTCTTCGCATTCAGCGTCAGTGTCCCCGCTCCAGTTACGGTCATGGTAGTAGAAGCAGTAGAGGCGCTAGTTATAGAGATACTACCAGTGCTGGACCAGTTGTCAAATTCGTAGTTAGCCGGATAGGTGCCGGAGATGGTATGAGTACCGTAGGTGAGGGATGGGGTAGCGGAGCTGGTCGTATAGGTGGTGCCATCAATAATGATAGATTCGGCATTATTTAGGGTGAGAGTGACTGGATAGGACTCGGTAGTGCCGTCGGCATTGGTGTAGTTCGGGTGGACGAGGGTGTATCTTACCTGACCGGTGTAGATATCGGGAGTCTGATAATGTTCTACGCCGACAGCATAGGTGGCGGTGAGGCTAGACTCGGCAGAGGCGTCTATATCGCCAGTGAAAGTAGCAATCTTGGTATCGGTAGATGGGATGATATGATTAGAAGTAAATGAACCATTAGTATCACTTAAGATACTTGGTGTATAGACACCAGAGATAGGTGTGAGGCGGAAAGACCAGTTGGAGACGGAGCCATCGGATACTGTACCTGTGGGGATAATGTTGCCAGATTCATGGCCTATCATATTAGTATTGCCAACATCTCCATTGCCGTAGCCTACAGCATAGAGACTATAGCCATTACGATCATTGCAAGTGATATTGATAGTGGTAGAGCTAATGTTGTCTACATACATACCACCAATCATCTCATAGGGATTATCTACAGTAGCGGTGCCGCTGTCTACGGCATTCATAGAACAAGTATCGGGGACGTGGACGGCGGCGTTCAATTTGCGAGTCTCGGCGGAGGAACGTGGGGAGGAAAGGGTAAAAGCTGACAGTATAGTCAGTAGCGACAGCGTCGCCACCGGTAATATAATCTTAAATCTTGATATCGTATGTATAGCCTTGTTCATTTTACCTCGCTTGTTATTATTGGAGGCGCTAGACATAAATCGAGCGCCACTAGGTGGATCTACAATTCTGGCACAGGTAAACCTATTACAGAGCTGAGGGTCCTAATGACGCTCTTTTTTACCTGTAATAAATTTACATGTGAAATAAATTGTAGATCCACTATCATTGTATCGCAAAAAGCCTATGGATGTCAAGAATGTTTGGCGACAAAATCGGGAAAGTTTTCCACATGCTACGATGCTTATAATGGCCTTGTTTCCTAATTGGACAAAAAATGAGAGTATGTTATGCTTAAATTATGG
>CAZZAI010000017.1:0-16793 GCA_964652665.1 uncultured Candidatus Saccharibacteria bacterium | reverse complement strand
TCGAAATTATCAATTCCCTTAATAATGAAATTGGCAAACACTTGGCAATTCGGATAGGCTTTCGCCACATCTAAAGCATACTTACACATAGAAAGGGTTTTTCCACTTCCCTGAAAACCCTTGTAAACACGAGAACCAGTAGGAAATTGACCTTTTGGAGGCTTAACCCATTTTTTTGTGAACGTATCCCAATATACACGCATTACTCATTAACCTTCATTATCCAGCGAACTGCTATCATAGCGTACTCAAACAATATAATAGCAAGCTGGACACCCATCATAGCAAAAGCAATAGGAACAATGACATTACTGCCAGGAACCCAGTGATAAATAATAGCGAGGCCTTTACCTAAAGCCTGGCCCATTAAGCTGAAATCTAGATTCGGAATCTGAACATTAACAAATATGGCAACTATTGCAGCGGTAATGACAGCAATAAGAGCGGTTTTAGCGGCGATTTTAACTATATCTGCAAACATAACTACCCTTGAAAACTCCTAAACAGTCCAATTAATTTCTTAGCTGTGGCGATGGACAGAGGCACACAGAATCCAATTAGCATGATGCTGGCAACAGCCTGGAGAGGCTGAGGAATAGACAGAGTACATAAATCAACGTTACCGAGATTGAGATTCCCCATATTCATGTTTACTACGCAGTCAGAAGCGGTGGAGGAAGTCAAAGCACCCACAAAATCAGTAAAAGCTTTAAGTAAAGTGGTGCCAGTAGCCTCAGCCTGCGCCTGGGAATCATCTCCGGAATCAGAAGCATTATCAGACGCATTTTGCATATCTTCACGATCTTGCTGGTCTTGCTGATTTTGTTGATCAATAGCATTCTGAATACCGCCAAGCAAAGCAGTATTAGGATCAGCAGACACAACGATATCAACATCTAGAGACAACAAACTAATATTAAAATTTGTAGAAGTAGACAAGAAACTTGAAAAAATACCAGTACTCGACTCAGGAGCATAGATACTCACAACGAAAGAGTTAACATTAGATGACGCAGAGAAGTTGCCCTCAGAATGAACAACGATGGTCATAGAAGTGCCATTATTAGTAACACTACAGCTTTTAATAGAATTGTTCTGAGCGACAATAGCACCTTGCTCAGGTTTAGCATAAAAAGTAACTACATTACCACAAGAAAAACCCGAACCATCCGAAGCAGAAGAAGCGAGAAGATTGATTGTGGCATCACCAGTATAAGAAATACCAGACTGAGCATTAGGGACAGAACCGGAAACATTAAAACCACGCAAAGCAAAATAGGAATAATTTCCAATTTCTGTAATACGTGTAGGAAGAGTAAAAGGGCCACCAGAACGAACACTAGTAGTCCAAGAACCATTATAAGACGTTCTATACGTCCTTTGAATAGCTAAAGCACTGGAAACACTCTGAGCACTAGTATTTTGATTTGAAAAAAACACGGGCACGACAAACAAGCTCATGCAAAGCACAACGAATTTGGCGATAAATCTCCATTTTATTCCTTTCATGGCATTAACCTCTTAATTATCACACGATAAACTAGAAGAAGAACTGAACAAATCAAAATAAATTGTAAAATAGGGAAATACACCTGTAGTTCGGGACGATAAACGAGAGAGCCATCAGACAGACAATCACCACTATAAGTGTAACCATACTGACTATAAGTACTTGATTCTTTATGGGCAACTCCATCATAAATATAGTACCGGTCACGTGTCCGTAAATCAGAGGAATAATTATAAAAACTAGTACTAGAGATAAGGATATTACAACCGGTATCAGGCAAATCGACATCCATTACACTCCCTTTCCAAAGATTAAGCCATGAATCAATCGAAATACAAGGAATATAGCGAGAATAGGAACAACTAAAGCAATAACAGCAGTGGCAATATTCCAAAAACCACCCTCGAAAAACCGAACGATCCAAGGGTCATCACAAGAAGGAATAGTAGGAGCTGGAACATTAACAACAGCCTCAGAAAAAGAAGAAACATCATAAGTCCCATTTGAAATAATAGTAATAGTACCAGAAACATCAGCGAGTGGATTAGATTCACTTAAAGTAAAAGAACAACTTAAATTAGAACCAGATGGAACATTAACGAAACCATTAAAATCGACACTAGAAACATTATTTAAAACTAAAGAACCACTAGGAAAAATACTAGAACGTACACTAGTACTAGCATTCAAATTTGTATAATACACAAGTAAATTAAAAGTAGTATAAAGATTTTGAGTGTCTAAATCAGTAACATTACAAGTATAACTCAAATAATTAAAATCAGAACATAATTTAGAAGAATCAGAACTATCACATAATGTAGTACGAGAAGAGTTTACATCAAAAGAATAAGAAATATCATCAACAGCAAAAGCACTACTTGCTGGAAGAACGGTCATAAATATAGCCAAAATTGAAAATAAAATATATCGCAGTTTTATCATAGAATCTCCAAGGAACGTGGCTGGTTTCAAAGTGTTGCATTTAACTCCTACTCATATAATCAGAAGCACCACGTGAGGTCATACATTCAAGAAAGATTTATTGTTAAAGGATTATAATAGTAAGCCACTTTCTGTTCCTAGGCAGTGGCCGCCCGATGACTAGATTCCAGCCTTAAGCTTCGAACCCTTATTTACAAGACGACGCACAAGACGATAACCAACAGCCACCACAAAGATGGTAATTAGAAACGGCGCTGCCTTAGTAATCTCAGTCCAAAGAATGTCGGACGTAATGCCAGTAGTAAGTGCGGAAATAAATCCACTCATACCTGCTGCTCCTTCACCCATAAGATTTAATCCTTATGTTCTATTACATAAGCACTTTGCTTATATTTATAATAACCCGCCTTGAATAAATTGTCAAGAACTTTTAAACGAAAACCTTTCTCCGCAATTTTTGTCATAGGTTCAGCCTGGCAACGCAACACATCATTACAATAATTGAGAATATCACTTGGCATGTCGCCCGGGTCTTTTACTTCGTTTACGGTGAGTTTCATAATAACCTTTCGCATGTTTACCGGAACGAGGAATCCGGAAACCTTTATTTAACATATTATCTATATTTGATTCAATTTGTTTATTCTGAATCTGAGTCAGCTTCGTCAGCATCTAGATCGTCGCCCTTAAAATCTTTATGTGCTTTATCACGCATATAATCTTTAATATACATCATTTCTATTTTAGTAGGGAAGATGAGGGGCGACTTGTACTCGCCAACGCTAATTTGTAAAGCCTCCCATTGGTTTCCTTTTTTACTTTGTCCCCGTACAATTTTTACTTGCATAAATACTCCTTATTTTTATTATATTTATTATAGGGGTGTACCTCTGTACACGGTACACCGCGCATAGGACTGTCAAGTAGTCCTATGCGCGTGCTTAGTGATTATTTCGAATGTTTTTATTTTTTGATAAAATGGCATTTTTGAAAACTCCACATAGTTTTGCTGGATGAACTCACCGGCCGAAAGAGAACCATTAGAAAGACGCAAATAATCACTATAAAGGTCATTAATATCACGTTGTTCATTTCCTATCATAGCAGATTTAAAATCAACTATACGATTCGTGTGAATATCGTCAAGAGTGTATTGTTTCTTTTCATCTTGGTCTAGATGCATCATGTAACGACGAAAAGCGACAACCTTGCGACATACTTGAACATATTGGGGAGAGATTCCAAGTTTATCAGCAATTTGTTGGACAGTTCGAGTACCATTATTTCTAACTAAGAAATGTACATGTGGACGACCTTCTTCAGTATCAGGTTCGTGCTGGATGTAAGCCCAGCTAGTGAAATCAGGAAGAACTTTAATCATTTCAGACCATTGTTCAGGATCGTGAGAAACACTGCAGAAGAACGTTCCTTTTTCTTTAGCATGTGAATTTAGCTTTTTAGACATAATTAGTGTACCTTTCTATAAATACTTAATGTCGCACAATATAGATTTTACGACATAACAGGTTGCGGCAAAAGACGTAAACTCATGCGTCTGACACGAGCGGGAGTTAATGCTGACATTAGCCATCCTCCTACAAAGAAAAATCTACGAGGGGAATTATCGAATTTCTGATTCTAGGCTATGGGGCGCAGCTGGGTAATCTTGCTGCCTAAAGCTGGTCTGAGCCTCCTAAAGCCGGGTCTGGGTTTGCCTGAATCCGGGTCTAGACTACCTAAAGCCGAATTTGGGCTAAATTGGGCCTTTGGGCGGCCGAATCCGGATTTCTCACATTTCCCTTGTGATTCTCTATTTTTGACGTTTTTCCCTGTTTCCCCGCTAATTCCGAGAGCGGAAGAAAAAAGATACCGAAAAATATCTCAAAAATCCCGAACAAAAACCGAACAAGAGAGGAACAAACTATGCCCGAACAAAAACCGAACAATACCCTGTTTTATTTCCAATAAGCTTTGCCGTCGAGACGAACGTCGATGTATTGATAATCGGTGATGCCCTGGCCCTCGAGATAACGAATCATGCGGTCGGCGTCCTCGACTGATACCCCAGTCTCACGGTCAATGATGAGCTTAATAAAACCAGTATGGCCGCTCAAATAAAAATCTACTTCACGAATCGCACCGGTAGGAATAACGGCTTTTACGGGAGTGTAACCTAGCTCACGAAAGTCGACCTCGGCCTGCCCGATGTATTCTTTCATACGAGCGGTAATATGAGCGGTGCTAGAGCCAGTGTCTTCGTCGATTACCTCGATGGTCGGAGCGTACGGAACCGTAATGGTGGATGAAGAACTTGAAGACTCGGGATCATCCGAACTGTGGTTGATAAAGACAGAGGCAATCAGGCCGATAATACCCACAATGACCAAGAAGCCAACCATCACGACGAGGGTGCGCGTAGTCTTCTCGCGCTTGATTTTCTTATGGGCAGCGAGGCGCTCAGAAGCAGTCTCTAGTCGTTCCCTCTTTTCGGCTATCGTGCGACCGGAACGAAGGTATGACTTGCGATTCATACTGCGGCGAGCGAGCACCGGAGCGGACGACTCGGTGACGGTGCTCTGCTCAGAAGACTGCGGCTTCGGGGTTTTTAGTTTGATTTTGAGATTTAGCTTATTTTTGCCCACCAGTGCCCTCCTCGATGATTATCTCGGCAAGACGACGAGCTGCGTCAGAGCGAGCCTCCTCGTGTAATTTATCGGCCATTTCAGCGCGAAGACGAGGAGAACGAATCAGGTGACGAATCTCGTCTAGTAATTTCGTTGGGTCCTCCATCATTTCGGAATCTTTGACGACCGATACGGCGCCGGCCTTCTCTAGACGCTCGGCGTTCTTGACCTGGTGGGAACCTGGAAGACGCTCGAAAGGCACGAGAATCGTCGCCTTCTTCAGGGCGGCCATCTCGGCGATCGTGGTGGCACCAGCACGTGACACGATAACATCGGCGGCGCCAAGTAACTCATTCATAGTAGTATTAAACTCCCACATACGGAAATTAGATTCGAGCGTGGCATGATTCCAATCTTCAAACTGCTTCAGGTCGACTACGTCTTCGTAATATTTACGGCCAGCCACAAGCGCGACGGAAGTGATTTTGAGCAAATCGGGCAGAATCTCGCGCGTGACATTATTGAGATTCTCGGAGCCTTGGGAGCCGCCAGTAATAACGACAAGGGGCTTATCCTTATTAAATGAGAAGGCCTTTTTCAGCGATTCTTCGCGAGACAAAGACACGGGCCTAAATTCTGCCCCAACTGGGATCCCGGTCCAAACGTAATTAGGATGCGCCGCCATCGTTTCGTCTGATAACGGTACACCGAAAGCGACTTTTTTGGCCTTTTTCATCAGGAGACGATTAGCGAGGCCGGCGACAGAATCCGACTCATGAATGATGTATGGAATGCGAAAAAGCTTAGCAATGATACCGACTGGTAAGCAGGTGTAGCCACCTTTCAGGAAGATAATATCAGGACGCGCCGACGGACGAATGAGGCGGAAGAAGCTCATGATAAGGCCACCCAAGAAGCCAAGAAAGCCTAAGATATTGCCGACAATGAGATCCTTCAGGGTAATGTCGAAATGGGTGAAATAGTCGCTAAATTTCCAACCAGAATAGCGATGGAATTTGCCGGCCATAATGCGACGGACGCGAATCGTGGAACTCTTTGGCTTTTTGCGGCCATCAGTCCAGCGAAGACCAAGCTCCGTGGTGAGCTTAGTGACGTTTCGATAGTATTTGAAGTCAGTCCAAAATTCTAAGTTCGTGCGGGGTTTTAATTCGATTATTTCACGAGCGACGGCGACCGCTGGCGTAATGTGACCCCCGGAGCCGCCCCCGACTAGTAATATTTTCATTTTCTAATACCTCTCTTCTAGTATAACACGAAATTTGCAAAACGAGGCCAATTGCATAAGAAATAAAAATCATACTAGTGCCGCCATAAGATAAGAGCGGCAATGTGATACCAGTAACTGGTACGAGACCAGTCATGGCCATGATATTCACAACGACTTGGGCGAGTACCCAAGAAAAGACTCCGACGACGACCAGACGCCGCTCCTCGTCGGCAGTATGCTCGGCGACTTTGACCATGCGAAGAAGTATCGCACCAAAAACGGCGACGATAGCGGTGAGGCCAAGAAAACCAAACGTCTCGCCCATGATAGCAAAGACGGAGTCGTTGATGGACTCAGGGAGATAGCCGGTGGCTTGGACGGAATTACCAATGCCTACGCCAGCAAAGCCGCCAGTACCGATGGCGAGCATGGCATTCTCGATATGATAGGTGGAATCGTTCATCTCAGCGCCTTGTAACGTATCGATCCACGCGTCGATGCGCTCCCGACGATGGGCGGATGTCCCTATAGCGCCTACAGCAGCAATTACAACAATGGCGACCATAATAAGATATTGCTTAGTGGAGAGACCGGAAATGAGCAGTGTCCCAAAGATAATTGCGATTAGAGCTACGCCGGTACCGAGGTCGCCTTGTCCAATCACCACAAAAATGAGAGATAGACCACAAACCACGATAAGCGGAACCCAGAAATCTTTGGCGCGGCCAATCGTGCCTTCTTCTTTCTTGCGGGCGAGGAAGTCGGCTAGGTAAATGACGAGTGCGAGCTTCAAAAACTCGGCTGGCTGGAAACTAACTGGGCCAAGATTATACCAGCGGCATTCACCAAGCTCGCATTTGGCAAGCGAAGAACCTACAGTCGCCAGAATCCAGAGTAGCCCCGACAAAGCTAGCGCTAGAATCATAATCGGACGGGAGAACTTGCGTAAAACATTGTACGGAATCACTTTAAATGCGAGAAAAAAAGCTACGAGCGAAATGACCACAGAGCGAAGCTGGCCGAAGAAAAATTCGTTCGGATCATAGTTCGTGCCGTAGGTAGAGTTGAGGACGTTGGCACGCATCGGGCCGATGGCATAAATCACGATGAGGCCTAGCCCCATGAGACCAAGCGTAGCAAAAAGAATGACTAGGTCGGATTTATGCTTGCGATTCATCAAAGCTCCTATAGACAATCATCAGATGGCGCCCCCAACAGCGGCAAGAAAGATGCCGAGCAAAGCACAGACACCTGCAATAATCCAGAACCGCATGACAATCTTAGCTTCACCCCATCCAATAGCCTCCAAATGATGGTGTAGTGGCGCAGAGATAAAGATTTTGCGATGGAAGAATTTCTTACTAATAAGCTGAAGCAGGCTAGAGCCGGTCTCAACAACAAACATCAGCCCAATGACTGGTAGGAGTAAGAAAGAGTTGGTCATCATAGCTACAACACCAAGCCCGGCGCCAAGCGCAAATGACCCAGTATCCCCCATCATGAACCGCGCCGGCGGAACATTGAACCAAATATAGGAGAGGAGCCAGCCTACCACGGTCATACAGAAGCCAAAAAGGAGCATATTGCCCTGGAACAAGGCGATCACGCCAAAAGCGCCGTAGGCAAGCATTGCGAGGCCACCAGAAAGACCATCAAGGCCATCGGTGATATTGACAGCATTAGATGTCGCGACGACAGCAAAAGCGAAGACTAGAATCATCCCGACGACGCCAATCTCGATATTGCCGATAAATGGAATGAGGAGCGTCGTCCACTCGAGCTTAACAGCAAAGAACCAGCCGAGAGCGAGGCCGACAATTGTAATCAGGATGAATTTGACTGGGCCACGCAGGCCAGCGGCACCACGGCCAGAGCCGAAAATATTGATCGCATCGTCAACTACTCCGACAAATGAACCGCCAAGAAAGCCGACGAGCGGCAGCCACGTCTGGCCACGATCAAGATTAAATGCCCAAGTAACTATAGTCACTGCAATCACGCCGATTAGCCCCGCCATAGTCGGGAACGCACGCTTGAACTTATGTGCGTGAAGCTTGGTCATAACTGGAAGAGCTTTGCCGTCGACGGTAGTAGTCTTCTGCTTCTTCCAAAAATGATATTTGTAGGCAAAATGAGTGTAGATTGGCGTGAGGAGCATCGAAAGAAGAAAGCCTGCCATCGCTAGAAGTAAGCCATAAAACATCTCTTCATTAATATCCATAAGTTATATTATACTCCACTTGGTTTAATTTTTAAATAGTCTATAACGAAGTGAGAGAGGTCATCGAACAAATCCTGCGCTTCCCCACCAGAGAGGGCTTCGCCTTCACCCCACATTTTGGCCATAATGAGTACTTCTGGCATTTCCCCACTCGGGGCGATAAAACCGATGTATGAACCAATAAGATTCCCCATCGTGTCATCGTAGGCGCCATTCACAATGACTTGCGCGGTACCAGATTTCCCGCCGACATCGTACCCTTCCGCATCAATGCCGGCGCGAGCTTTGTAATTGCGGTTGTTTATTAGCATCTCCCGCATGGCAGCCGAAGTCTCGGCGGTCAGAATCTGATCTTCGATGATCTCGTTCTTGAGCGGTTTGATTTCACCGTCTGGCTCTAGTGTGCCTTTGACGACGGTAGGAGTGCGGTAGTAGCCGCCGTTTACTACTGCGGAAAAAGCGGTGGCGGTCTGAATCATGGTGGCGCTAAGATTCTGCCCAAAAGTCATGTTAGCATATGCGGCGTTCAGACCGTAGATCTCGGCATGCGGGTCCCAGATAAAGCCCTCAGCCTCAATAAGCTCAATACCAGTAGCCTGTCCTAAGCGGAATTTATTACGATAATAATCATACATCCGCTCGCGACCGGTAGCGGTAATCTCATCAGGATTATCGCCTAGGAGCTTCAGAGCGTGGATGGATCCAGCATTGAGCGACCAGTAAAGCGCGTCGCGCATGGTGATAGTCTGATTGTTTAATTTGGCACGCTGCTCGGCATTCCAAATCTGCACACCGTCAATTACGACGTAGGGCTCATTAAAGTATTCCGTGTCGGGTGTCATCTTGCCTTCATTGATGGCGGCGCTCATGATAAAGTTCTTGAAAATTGAGGCTGGCTCGTAAGGAACCTCTGTGACTTGATTTAAGTAGCTAGAAGCATCTTTGACGTGGCCATAATTCCCTGGGTCGTAGTTCGGGAGCGAGGCCATCGCGAGGACTTCGCCGTTTCGGGGATTCATCACGAGGACGGCAGCATTGGTGGCGGGGGTATTATCGATGGCTTGAGATGCGATTTCTTCAATTCCCCGCTCGAGGCCTCGGTCGACTGAGAGAACCACATCTTTACCGTCAATCGCTGGGGTCTTAGTATTCTCGGAGCCGATTGAGAGCGCGACATTATTGACATCAGCGATAGTTCTCAGCTCACCGTCAGTACCTTTTAAGATTGGGTTCAAGGCGCCTTCGATACCATATTGACCGAGCCCGTCAGCATTAACAAAGCCAAGAAGACCAGACGCCATCTCGCCCTCTGGGTAGACGCGGCCGTTATCTTTTTTGAACCAGACTGCAGATATGCCCTCATCGGCGATTTTGGTAGCAATAGAATGCGGGACGTTCTTGGCTATGATAGCATATCGCAGACCTTCAGTCTGATAGACTTGGTCTAGGTTAGCAGTTATATAATCTTTTCCGTATTTGTCAAGTGCTGCTTTGATGCGATCCTGCTCGGTGATGGCTGGGTCAATAATAATCTGATAGACGGTCTGGTTAAGGACGACTGGGACAGGCTCGTCTCCGTCCATCATGTAGATTTCGCCGCGCTTCGCGGCAATAGTCTCGAGCAAAGTGTGGGCTTCGTCGGCTTTTGCGAGCCATTTGTCATGTTCGATAATTTGAATGAAAAAAAGCCGCACTACGATAACCGCAAGCAGCACTATGACGAGACGCCTCAAAAACTGAAGGCGGGTGAGTTTTGGTCTTATGGCTAACGAACTACTATTTAATCTTGTATTATTCTGTGGCATATCCAGTTACCGTGGCGTCTTCCATGACGGCCGCAACCGTGCTAGATTTTGCGGTGGCGACTGAAGTAAGACGAGCTTTCTCGACGACAAGATCGCTTTTTCTTGCTGTCATTTCTGTAATTTCCGATTCGACAGCGGAGATTTCGTAATCAAATGAAGTGGCTTTGGTGCTTTCTGCGACATAGATGAGGCCGAAGATAAGTGTAATCATGGCAATAATTACGATCTGGGAGATGGTGCCGAGACTGCGTCTTTCGTGGCGGACGGTATTGCGTCCCCGCGTGAAGGAGACTGCGGCCTGTCTTCTAGTTACGTAAATTGGATTACTCATTTGATTTTATTTTCCTCGCTGTTTGTGTTTGTTTTTGCTTTTAATGCTGTTTTCACGGTGTCCTTAGTCCGGGCTCACTCACAAAATCAGAGCTATAAGTGAATTTTGCGAGCTGCCCGGGAAGGTCATACACTTCCACACTCCGGTGAAAACTCTATTTAATTTGGTGGACCCCTATATGTTAAGGTGGAGGTCCATGGCGCAACTAATGTTTTAAGTCGCCGGCGGGATGTTTGCGTTCATCTCGCCGGGACTGTTATTGGTCAATACTTGTTTTGAGGTGTTCTATCCGGTTTAGCGGAAGTTCACCTTCACCGTTTGCTTGCGGGATTTGTTTGATACGATGATTTGCTTTGGCATAATTGCCTCCTTTTTATGTTTTGTTTTTATTTTTATCAATTCCGCAGACTTACGCGCAGTTTAGCGCTTCTAGAACGCGGGTTGATAACTAACTCCTGTTGGTCCGCAACTATTGGCTTCTTAGTAACGACAGTCAGTTCCGACTCTTCGCCGCGAGTCGAGAAATCTTTCATGAAATCTTTGACTAGGCGGTCTTCGAGACTATGAAAGGTGATGATACCGAGGCGGCCGCCGTGATTCAATAGCTTTGGGAGAAGCGGCAGAGTGCGCTCAATCTCGCCTAGCTCGTCGTTTACCACGATGCGAATAGCCTGAAAGACCTTGGTCGCTGGGTGGATGTGAGTGTAGCCAGACTTGCTTTTGATCAAATCGGCTAGCTCGGTAGTCGTAGATAGTGGCCGGTGGTGTACGATTTCGCGGGCAAGCATTTTGGCGCGGCCAGGTGTCTCCTCGCCGTATTTTTCAAAAATTTCTGCCAAATCGCGCTCGCTGTAGTGATTCACTACGTCAGCAGCCGTCAATGACTCCCGGGTATCCATCCGCATATCTAGTGGGCCCTCGTTTTTAAGCGAGAAACCACGCTCTTTCATGTCTAGTTGCGGTGAAGAAACTCCAAAATCTGCAAGTATCATATCGAAAGTTTTTCCACACTCTAAAAGCTGCAGCACCGCGCTACAAAAGTCAGTATGTAATAACTCTGGGGCACTAAGTTCTTGGAACTTGTCTTTAAGATAATTAATGGCAAATTCGTCACGATCCACCAGAACTGAACCTTTATAATTCCGTGTCGCATCCAAAATAGACTCAGCGTGTCCTCCGTATCCAGCCGTGAGATCTAAATATGACTCACCGGAAGCTGGCTTCAGACTTGCTAAAACTTCGGATAATAATACTGGGTAATGTAATTCCTTCATACCTATATTATACAACGTTTGAGACCGTTCAACTAGAAACTTCAGCGGTTTTGTTTCTGTTTGATTTTTGTTTTTTCACAATTAATCCACCACAATCTGTGACAGATGCTAGATCCGTCGTAAGAGATTATGGCCGTTGAGAGACTTATTGTGCATTTATTGGCCTGACGACCTATAGAGTTTTTATTGGGAGGTGTGTTAAGAAAGAGCGCACGGCTTTGGTTTCGCATTCCGCTAAGTTTAATGCGCGCTAAGCTCCTAGTTGGTCGGCCTCAAACTTTTGTTAATGTACATTGATGATGTTTGTTTGTGGTTTTTATTATTATTTATCCACTGACCTTAGTATATTATAAATTTTCATAAATTGCAAGTGCTTTTTTGGACTTTTTGAAGATTTTTTGCGATCTAGCGAGTTTTCCACAGGTGTGGAAAAGTTTTGAGTTTTCCACCGAACGGCTGGACATGCGGCGGTTTTTGTTTGTTCGGTTTTTGGATTTTTTGTGTTCGGTTTTTGGTGCTTGACAATTCCCTGTTTTATGTTGTTATATAGATATTGTATCTTGAGATGGCTTTTGCGATGCTCTTTTTTGTGGGTTTTTGGAAAAATGTGTGTTATAATAATTAAAAATAAGTGGAGATAATATGGAATACAATGAAGATAATCAGGAACAGTTTGATGTGTTCCTCTGGGCGAACGAAATCGACGAAGTGAAGAATAATGTAAGCGCGGAGCTCTTTCTCTTTAACAAAAACTACACGCCGTATAAGATACGGTATTCGGACAAGTTGGCTGGCGCGGTGAAGCAACTCTTCATGCAGGAGGCGATCAAATACGTAATAGAGGGGTCAGAAAAGGGCCTAGAATTTCGTCAATACGAGAAGGCCGACGGCGAGGAGAAAGTCGTCTACTGGACGAAGCTTAATAATGTAGGGCGCGCGGAGACGCTGATTCATCTGATCGAAAATGAATATAAGGATATCGATTATTTCTCCGAGAATGAGTATGATTTTAAGAAAGTAAAAGGCATCATCGCGAAATTCACTTATCCTGGTGGCGATGACGGGACGAAGACTTTCTATATCGCGAAACTGCTCGCTGCGAGCGGAGCGCTGAAGGGCGCGTCATCATGGGAGATTAACGGGGAGAGCTTTGAGCCGTTCTCTGCTGAAATCGCGCTCAAGATGCCAGATGATAATCAAGTAGCGATTGTGGATGGAACGATAGTCGTGTTCAACCAAGCGAAGTTTGAGAATCTGTTCCAGTATGATTTTAAGTCGCAGGTGATTGCGGACGAGAAAGCGCGCGAGCTGACTGAGAAGTACAAATTGTCTTTCGCGGAGGGACTAACACTAAATGGCCTACTCGCCGATAAGAAGCCAATACTCAAGAAAGTCCAGGCGATGGATATCGCGGAAGAGATGCCGCAGGAGAAATTAGTAGAATATGCCGACGAGATGCAGCTTGAGCTAATGACGGATGACGATGGCTCGATCATCATCATGGATGACAAGGATCTCACGATGTTCGTAAATCTGCTCAATGAAGATTATTATGTGTCGCCGGTCAATGGCAAACGCTACGAGATTAAGTCGAAGAAACTACTTGGCGAGCCGGATGGTGAGCCACCGAGAGGATAAGCGTTTTGGACTCTTTTCCGGAGGAAAAGAGTCTAGCAGAAAAGGCCAGAAAGAAATTCAAACCGAAAGTGAATTCCGGTTTGAATTTTGTGTTTGTCTACCTAATTCTTTCAGAATTAGGTAGACGTGACTGATCATTTAACTCAAAGTAAGGGCGGTTGATAAAGTCATGTTCGCCAAAAGTCTTGAAGGTAGATTCAAGATCGCGGCGGACCGCTTCGACAGAATCACCATCTTTCAGAATCGTCTCAATCTTGGCGTAAGATTCCTCGCGGCCGTCCACGGAATCTAGATAGATGAATGTTCCCTCCCCCATATCGAGCTCCTGACGACGGCGGGAGACTTCGGCGATCTGTTTGAAACCGAGCTGAAAAATGATGTTCACGGTGGAAACGTAATCCGAGACTGGCGTCTCCTCGTAGATATCGATACCAGAATCTTCGATGTGGCGACGGAGGATAAGACTATAGCTCGGCTGCTCATCGACAGCGAAGAGATTGGTCCGCATGGTGAGGCGAGGATAATTACTATTCGGCCGGTAGCCGCGTGGAACATAGATGCGGTCGTGCTGCCAGTAGATAGGCGTGAAATCTAGATCAATCGCACTCAGCCGATCTTCAAAAGCTTCGCGATTCTCTAGCTTAGATTTAAGAATAATTTTCTTCATGTAATAATTATAACATAGATTGTGCAAAAGAACATTTCGCCCAATCTTATCTGCGCAATCTCACTACTCCATTTCTTCGCGGTGAGAGGCGCGCCGGGCAAATTTTTCAAAGCTCCGCCGGGACTGCGCTATGGATAGACCAAGCTCTACTCCAATTCCGCGCTGGTTTCCTCACGCCATGATAATTTTCACAACATTTCGCCCAATCCTGCGACAAAGACAGTGTTGTCTCCGGATGGGGAAATGTTGTAAAAATTATATGGGTTCGTCAAAGGCGCAGAATTGGAGTAGGGCTTGGTCTCGGAAACACTTTTTAGGACACGCGCTACGACGTACGGACGCAGCGGACGAAGTACCCGATGTTCCGGCTGCCGTTGCCATTGCCGTTGAACTGACCATTGCTACTATTGTAGGCCAGGTAGTGACGAATCGTGTTATTGCTGGCAGTAGCAGACCACCAGTACCCGAGCTCGGCACTGTAGAGCGAGCCATCGAGGTAGGTGCCGCCTGCGACTGCGCCGAAAGCAGTAAGACCAGTAGTCGCCGCTTGCCAACGAGAAGTGGTGTTGCCGACTAAGTTGTTAATCTCGGTGCCAGAAGTAGTGTTTGATCCAGTAGGTAAATGCCAGTTCTTTGGGCAGATATCTTGGCTAGCTGCAGTGGAATTAGAGTCACTAGATACGGTACCAGCAGTAGCGGCGTAGTAGTTATACCAGACACCGGCCTCAGTGGAGCCAGAATCATAGATGCAAGCGTAATTGTATCCATTCGTACCATTACAGTGGCCAGAATATGCACCAAAGCTGCCCGCATTACTTGAGTCCAAGCTGTAATACGTTAGTGTTTTGTTGGCAGTAACATTAGAAGTTGCGGTAGGGACGGAGGTGCCAGTAAAGCGGAGATTTTGAGTCATCCAACAGTAACTGTTAATCTTCTTTACGGTATATGTTTTTTCATCACGTTTGTCGTATACTGTCATACCGCCAGTTGGACAATTGGCAAGTGTTAAATCTTGTATATACACCTTACTACTCTTCGCATTCAGTGTCAACGTCCCCGCTCCACTCACGGTCATGGTGGTGGAGTTGGCGCCAGTATTCGCTACTGCCACACCATTAGCCCTAGACCAACTAGAGAACTCATAGTTGGTAGAGTAGTTACCAGAGATGTTGTAGGTGCCACAGTTTAGACTGACGCTAGAGCTAGTATAGTTAGTACCCGCAATATTGATGCCACTAGCACCAGTACTTCTAGATAGTGTTACTGTTTGAGCTATATTAGAAGCACTACTCGTAGCAGTTACAGTAGCATTACTCGTAGTCATAGTAAAGGTAACACTAGTACCTGAAGTAGCATTAAGTGTACCAGAACCAGATGTTCTAGACCAAGTAGGTGTAGCATAGGAAATACAAGTAGTATTAGAAGCTTTAGTTACTCCTACAGTTACGGTTTGTCCCCATCTATAAGTACCACCACCAGTAGCACTACTAGTATTAGAACCTGCAGTAACGGTTAGAGTGTAAGTATTACGTGGTAAGTCTAGACTTAGTGTAGTTGCTGCTGTAATAGTAGCACTAGTAGACTGTGTTTGATAGTTAGTATAGGATTGACTATAGGAACATGTAGCGCCATATCTAATGGTTTCTCCAGTTACGCTAGTATAGCTACTAGGATAATTACCATCGGCATTTTGTAGTCTATAACGCTTAGAACAAGTGAAAGTATTTCTATATAGGCTTACTTGTACCGTAATACCATTCGTGCTATTCATAGTAGCAGAGTTAGTAGCAGCGGAACCATTAGTGCCATTCTCACTGCCTTTATAGTTAGTAACGGTCTTAGAATAGCTACATGTACTACCGAAGGCTACTTGTTCGGTGGTATCAGTAGTGTAGCCTCCCCAACTACCATCAGCATTCTGGAGACGGTATTGTTTGGTACAAGTGTATTTGTTTGCTGTCCAGACTGCAGTGAGTGTAGCAGTATTACTGGCTTTGTTAGCGGTTCTGTCTATGCCAAAGCTAGCACCAGAGTTATATTCTGTACCGGAGCAGGAAGTACCGCTATTAGATACTGTGCCGAGACACCATGACTTAAAGCTATAGCCAGTCCTAGTTGGTGTTGCAGAAGTAAGTACAATAGTTGAAGTAGTGACACTGTCTGAGGATTGAACAGCTGGAATGTTAGCTACAGTGGAGTCACCAGAGTTGTCAGCATAGGTGATACTATAGGCTACTGGATTTGCGATATACATAAGTTTGTAGTTACTACTTGAATAGGTGCCGCTGGCATTGGTGTAGTCTGCTCTAGCACCGAGGGCGATAGTATAGTTCTTGGCAGTAGTGTTCGCAGTGGTAGTCGCATCTAGTGTAGTAGCAGTAGTGGTGGGTGATGGTCGGTAGTTAGAGTTAGCGGAAGAGTCGTAGTAGTTTGGTTTGTAGCCCCATTGGTTGTTGTAGGTGGCTGTATTAAATGTAGATTCGTCTATTGGACTTGAGATAGAAGAAAGTGAACCACCATTAGTATTAGTTAGTGCGGAAGTATTGTCAT
>CAZZAI010000016.1:0-16912 GCA_964652665.1 uncultured Candidatus Saccharibacteria bacterium | reverse complement strand
TATTACGGTTAATCACACGACGATAGAGATCATTAAGATCCGATGTCGCAAACCGACCGCCAGGAAGCGCAATCATTGGACGTAAATCTGGTGGAATCACTGGAATTACCGTCAAGATCAAATCTTCAGGCTTAATGCCAGCCGACTGCATACCCTCGAGAGTCTTCAGACGCTTCTGAATTTTCTTCTCCTTCTGGCCTTTTGCTTCAGCTTCTTCGGCATGCAAATCCTCAATCAATTTATCAAGGTCAATCTCGTCAAGCAATTCCTTAACTGCCTCAGCACCCATTCTTACTTCGATCAAATCTTCGTATTCTTCCGGAAGATTACGATATTCAACCTCAGTGATCACACCACCCTTCTTGAATGAATCAAGATAGGCCTTACGCATCTTATAGTCAGACTCAAGCTCCTCGAGCTCCTTCGTCCTCTCGTCGGCAAGAGATTTGATATCAGCACCTTCTTTCTCGGAGGCGTCTCTATAACGCATCTCAATCGCTTCTCTAGCGGCAGCCGTCTGAGACTCGAGTGACTCTAGAGTCTTCTCTACTTCCTCCGTCTTTACATCGGTAATTAGATAAGTAGCAAAATATACTACTTTCTCCAAATTCTTCACTGTAATATCAAGAAGAAGCGATACGACGGAAGGAATTCCACGCATGAACCAAATGTGTGCTACTGGCGCAGCCAGCGCGATATGCCCCATACGTTCACGTCTCGTAATCGACTTCGTGACTAGGTTCCCTTCCTTATCGACTGCTTGTTCGCGACTCCTTACACCCTTAAGTTTAGAGTCATGCGGATTAATATCTTTAGTTGGACCAAAGATTCTTTCACAGAACAAACCATCACGCTCTGGTTTCTGTGTTCTATAGTTAATCGTCTCTGGTTTTGTTACTTCACCATAGCTCCAATTCAAAATGTCATCTCGGCTTGCTACCGATAGGCGAATCGAATCAAAGTCCGAAGCGCTGATAAAATTATCCATCCACGCCATATTAGAACTCCTCCCCGAGGTCGATTGTACCATCATCTTCGTCAAATTCTTCAGTTATTTCTTCAGATTCATAATCTTCTGAAGCGCCACCAAAGTCTTCGACTCCGTTCTGCTCATCTTCCTCTGTTATTTCGATACCTTCTTCCGCCATCATCGCCTCGGCCTCTTCGTCATCGAGATCGAGGATCTGCGGCTCGGTATCTTTCTTATGTTGATCATAAATTGCTTGGTCATCTTTCGACTTCTCAATTTCACGCGAAGTTTTCTCAATCACATCGCCAGCATCATTTGCTTCACCATGGTCAAGCAAATCGACCTTAAGCCCTAGGCCTTGAAGCTCTTTCACAAGCACGTTAAAGCCTTCTGGAAGCTTTGGCCCCTCAATCGGTTCATGCTTAATGATTGCTTCATATGCTTTCGCGCGTCCATAAACGTCATCCGACTTGATTGTGAGCATTTCCTGAAGGATAGTTGCTGCACCATAAGCCTCAAGTGCCCACACCTCCATTTCTCCGAAGCGCTGGCCACCATTCTGAGCCTTACCGCCAAGAGGTTGCTGTGTCACCATTGTGTATGGACCAGTCGAACGAGCGTGAATCTTTTCTTCCACAATGTGATGAAGCTTGAGCATGTGCATTACACCCACAGAAGTACGCTCGTTAAACGGTTCTCCCGTGAGACCATCATACAATTGTACTCTACCATCCCTAGCATAGCCAGCTTTTTCAAGCTCATCGCTAATCACCTCATCCGGCACGCCGTTAAATGATGGAGTTGCCACCTTGTACCCAAGCGCCCTCGCTGCCATACCAAGGTGAGTCTCGAAGAGCTGCCCCAAGTTCATACGGCTTGGTACGCCCATTGGGCTAAGTACTACATCAATCGGTGTACCATCCGCCATAAATGGCATATCCTCTACCGGAAGCACTCTCGAAACTACGCCCTTATTACCATGGCGTCCTGCAAGCTTATCGCCTACGCCAATCTTACGCATCTCTGCTACAAAGATCTTAATCTGCATAATCACGCCAGCTTTGAGCTCATGGCCTTGCTCACGTGTGTAAATGCGCACATCCACAACCTTACCGGTCGACGCGCCATTCATCCGAATTGATGTATCACGTACGTCTTTGGCTTTTTCACCGAAGATTGCGCGAAGTAGTCTCTCTTCGCTCGAAAGTTCCTGCTCGCCCTTTGGCGTAATCTTACCAACCAAGATATCGCCATTTTTTACCTCAGCACCGACAGTCACAATACCATCTTCGCCAAGATGACGGAGCGAATGCTCTGATACATTTGGAATATCACGTGTCACTTGCTCTGGACCGAGCTTGGTTTCACGCACCTCCACATCGAAATCCTTGATATTAATTGAAGTCAAAGTATCATCTTCAACTAATCTATTTGAAATCACGATTGCGTCATCCATGTTGTAGCCACGCCAAGGCATGAAGGCCACAAGAAGATCGCGACCAAGTGCCAGTTCACCATCGTGAATTGATGCGCCCTCGATCAAGGTGTCGCCTTTCTTCACTTTCTGGCCACGAGCGACCACGCATCGCTGATTATAGCATCGGTCGTCATTGGTTTTCTCGAAATGTTGCAGTCTGTATTCGCGCTCTCCACCTTTATCGTAATTCACTACTACGGATTCACCGTCAGCCTTTGTCACGATACCAGTACCGGATGCCATTACGAGCTGAGACGTGTTTCTAGCAACTTCTCTTTCGATACCAGTACCAACAATTGGATTGTCTTGACGAAGAAGAGGTACAGCCTGCTTCTGCATTGCGCAAGCCATGAGCGAGCGGTCAACACGGTTTTTCTCTACGAATGGAATGAGTGACGCCGATACGCCCAAAATCTCTTTGTGTGCCGCATCGATATGGGTCACGCGCTTAGCTTCTACTTGAGCTGGAGTGCCATGAACACGTGCCGATACCCAATCTTCTACAAATTTACCATCTTTATCTAGCTTCACCGATGCGTCAGCGATAATTTTATCACCCTCATCATAGGCGTCCATATAGACGACTTCATCAGTGACTTTGCCATTTTTAACCACACGGTAAGGCGCTTCAATAAAACCGTATTTGTTAATCTTGGCATAAGTTGCAAAGTTAAGCACCAGACCTACGTTGCCGCCTTCCGGTGTTTCTACGGTACAGATACGACCATAGTGCGTCGGGTGAGCATCGCGCACATCAAATCCTGCGCGCTCACGTGTCAAGCCACCAGGACCCATCGAAGATAGACGGCGCTTGTGTGCAAGCTCAGAGAATGGGTTCACTTCATCCATGAGCTGTGAAAGCTGTGAGGTAGAAAAGAATTCTTTCACCGCTGCGACTACTGGACGAGAATTAAGAAGCTGCAATGGCGCCACATCATCTGGATTTGCCATCGACATTCTATCAAGAATATTTCTCTGTAAACGAAGCATGCCGAGGCGGAATTGCCTCTGTACCAACTCACCAACGAGTTTCACACGACGATTTGCGAGCGAATCGATATCATCTGCCGGCTCTTGAGTATTATTTAATCTAATAATCTCAGAAATGATCGCAATTACGTCTTCCATCTGGAGTGTCCGATGCTTTGCGTCATTCGGAGTATCAAAGCCAAGACGACGATTGAGCTTGAAACGACCCACCTCGGAGTAATCATACCTCTTCGGATCAAAGAACATTTTCTCAATCATTGATTTTGCGTTCTCGACCGTAGCGAGATCGCCAGGACGAATCCTGCGATATACTTCGAGCAGCGCTTCGCCCTCAGAAGAAGTTGTGTCTTTCTCGAGAGTTGTTTCGATATATTTGATTTCGCCATTATCGACAGTCTCAAACGCCTTTTTGATTTCCGATTTCGTCATTCCAAGCGCACGGAGGAACGTAGTCACCGGCACCTTACGACGGCGATCAATCTTGACGTTGATAGTATTGTTCTTAGCAGTCTCGAATTCAAGCCAAGCGCCACGCTCCGGGATAATCTTCGCAGCATAAACATTGCGAAGCCCCTCGGCTTCAGCTGAGAAAAATACACCAGCCGAACGAATCAGCTGCGATACCACTACACGCTCAGTACCATTAATAATAAAAGTTGCGCGCTCCGTCATCCAAGGATAATCACCAAAGTAAATATCCTGTTCTTTTCTCTCACCAGTCTTCTTGTTTTCTAGCTCAACTAGCACATGCAGTGGCGCCTCATATGTCGCCAAATTATACTTTGCCAGTTGCTCTGACTGCTTTGGCTCTTTAAAATAATAATCTTTGAAGCGCAAAGAAAGTTTCTCGCCGGTATAATCGTCGATCGGATTGAGCTCCTCAAAAACTTCCCTTAAGCCATTGTCGACAAACTGTTTCCAAGAATCCTTTTGATGTTGAATCAAATCAGGAATCGGAAGAGCCTGGTCGCCCTCGGTGAAAAACTTTCTTTCACCGGACTTTTTGGTTGTTGCCATTCTACCTCTTTTTTATTAGTGTTATTAATCTTTTTTCGACATCCATAAACTTGCCCACAACTCCGATAAGCAAATTTAGTTTGTCTAGCGCCGAAGATTACTGCCGTATTTCCCTTAGAAGTCGCCAGCTTCCCTAGAGCTCCAAAATACGACACACTACTTCTTAATACTAATTATACGCTTTATTTTCAAAAAATCAAGATTTTTATAAAAAAGTGTTGACAATTCATTACGCTCGTGTATAATAGATTATAAGTCAACTAACTGCGAGTCGACTTACAACTAAAAAACACAATAAGAAGTTGAGAGCTTATATATGTCTAAAAAACCGCTCGTTGAGGCGGTTTTTTGGTAAAAACAATATCAGAAAGAATGTAAAACAAAAATCGAATCGGAATTTATTTTCGATTCGATTTTCTTACTGGCCTTTTCTGCTGAACTCTTTTCCTCCGGAAAAGAGTTCAAAATGTTATATGTCCAAATCGTCTAGATCTGCTAACTCCGCACGTGTCTTCTCCGCTAGCACCGAAGATTCTTCTGCCTCATCTCCCTCAGTCTCTTCTTCAATTACTTCTTCGATCTCGGCAGCTTGATCCGTCCCATCCGTACCATTGTCATGCCATTTCTCAGTGCGTGGCTTTTCGTCACGCGCCCTTGCATCACTACCTTCTTCGTCGGTATTTACAATTTTCAAGTTATACCGCGCATCCTGCTTCGTACCAAGAGCTCGAAGTAGCATTCTAATCGACTGCGCCGTCACACCACGCTTACCAATTACACGTCCCACATCTTCTGGGTCCACAGTGAGCGACAAAAGCACGCCTTTTTCATCTATTTTTCTGTCCACCGAAACTTTATCCGGATTATTGACTAAGGTTTTTACGATGTATTCCACGAATTGCTGGTCAATTGTAGCCATATTTTCTCCAAATTAGTTTTATTTTCTACCATTATATCACATTAATGGTTGTATTTTTCTACATTTTGTGCTAAAATTAAAGAACATTAATTAAAAGGAGAAAAAATGCTCGCAATTCGCATGCAACGTAATGGCCGCGCACATCTTCCGATGTACCGGATAGTCGTCCAAGAAGCTGAGCGTCACCCTCTTTCGGGGCGTGTCGTAGCTGAGGTCGGCAATTACAACCCAGCCACCAAGGCCCTTGTTCTCGACAAGGAAAAAGTCGAGAAATATCTAAATAACGGCGCAAGGCCGAGCACTCGTGTCGCCTACATCTTAAGCAAGAACGGCATCACCCTTCCAAAATGGGTTAAGCTCGCACCTAAGAAGCAAGCTCAGGCCAAGCACGCCGACAAGCTTAGGAAGAATCAGCCAAAAGAAACTCCAGCTGAGTCAACCGAGACTCCAGCCGAAGAGACTCCCACCGCTGAGTAATACACTTACTACAAATAGCCCCGCTTGGCGGGGCTATTTTAATACGATATTACGAATAAGATTTTTACAGAAGTTGCTCTTTAATCTGCTCTTTGAAAATTTTCACTGCTGCTTTCGCTGCATTAGCTTGAGCCTCTTGTTTTGAATGCCCCTCACCCTTAGTTACCAACTCGCCGTTAACATATAAACCCACTTCGTAATGTCTATCATGATCCGGCCCTTCTTCTTTAAGTGTCCGATAAGTTGGAGTCACACCCTCGAGCTTCTGCGTAAACTCTTGCACGTAAGACTTCGGATCTCTCCAAGTCCCCTCCTCCACAATATCATCTATCTTGACAATAATATGCTTGTAGATAAAATCTTTTGCCGCCTCATATCCTTGATCGATATAAATCGCTCCAATTACCGCCTCGAAGCAATCTGCAATAATCACCTTATGCGCTCTCTCAGTACCATTCTGCTCACCGTGTGACAATCGGACCAGCGGTTCATAGCCAAGCTGATACCCAGATTCTCCAATTGAATCAGTACAGACCATCGCCGACCGAAGCGCTGTCATCACCCCCTCCGGCTCATCAAAATTACGGAACAAATAATCCGATGTCACCATCTCGAGGATAGCATCACCCAAATACTCTAGACGTTCGTTATGATCATGTACCGTCCCTTTATGCTCATTTACGTAGCTCCGGTGCGTCAGTGCCGTCACCAGCAACATCACATCATTGAACTCAAACCCTAGTTTTTCTTTTGCAAATTCTTGATACGGTGTTGTATCCATATTCCCCTTTCTTTAATAATCTCCCGCTCGAATCTTCTTCTTCGCGATTAACATCAATTTCTCAATATCATCATACTCTATCAAATCCAACGCCTCGCCAAACGAAAACCACTTTATCCCCTTCATCCATTTCTCTCCCGTCGGCATTTCTCGCGCATTTGTAGCTTGAATCAGATAAATTTGCGTCGTCATCAGTACTAATTTGTCCCCTCTACGGTATTTAAAATGAATTTTGCCAAGCCACGTTAGAATATTTAAATTTTTGAGTCCAGTTTCTTCCTCGACCTCACGGTGCGCCGTCATTTTCGCGGTCTCTCCTGGCTCGATGTGACCCTTCGGAATCGTCCACCTTCCCTTTGAATCTTGGATTAGCAGTAGCTCGATATCCTTTTCATCGGGAGTCATCCGAAAAACCAGCCCACCAGAAGTCGGCTCGCGCACAATCGCCTGAATAGTCGCCTTCTTACGAAACACCGCAGAAGTAAACTTCTTCAGCCGCGATTCTTTAACTGGTTCATCCGGCAAAGCCTCAGGCACTTTTAGAGCACGCCGCCCAGTAGGCTCATGCGTACTATCTACACTACCAGGTAAATAATTACTGGTCTTTGGTACCCTCTGCCGCGACACCATCGGAGGACGATTCACTTTTCTCCGCGGAGTCACCAGCGCTGGCTTCGCCTGCCTTACCGCTTTCTCCAGCGGATTTGTTTCTTGCTCCATGATTATCTTCTTCTGATATTCCAAGCTTTCTATATGCCGTACCCAAGACTCCGTTAATAAACTTCGAAGAATTATCCGACCCAAAAGCCTTAGCGAGCTCTACGGCCTCGTTAATGGCTACCTTTGGTGGAATTGAATCTCTCTGTTCCGACAACTCATATAAGCCCATCCTTAAAATATTACGATCAATCGCCGAAATCGAACTAATTGGCCACTCTGGTGCCATTGGCTGCAAAGCCTGATCAAGCGTTGCAAAACTCTCGACCACTTTCTGAGCCAAATTATAGACAAATTCCGTATCACCAAGTGATTTTTCGTACGGTTCAATGTTTTTAGCAATTATCACATTAAGATCGACTTCCGGGTCCCCGGCGAGCGTTCTCAGCTCATATTCATACAAACTCTGCAGAACTATAACTCTACCTAAATGTCGATTACTTGCCATGTACTATGCTTCTTTTTCCTTAACGGTTCTTACTTTTAGATTTGGGGTTTTCTTCTTAGTTTCAAAAACCTTTACTGGTGATGTTTTATTAACTCTACGAGCTAGCACAAGACGAAGATGACTTCTACGAAGTCCAGTCTTACGAGGGCTGCTCTGCTTCTTAGGTTCAGGCATTTTGCTCCTTAATTTAATATAATCTTTGTACTATTTTACCACGTTTTACATATTATTACAAGAGTAAAGTTAGTCTAATGGCGTTGTTTCGTGATTCAATTGTGACCGAGGGACATAAAGACCAAGTCGCCGTCAGGCAGATTTGGATTTTGTCAATTCATACATTGCAATACCTGCCGCAACTGAAACATTAAACGATTCTTTCATGCCTCTCATCGGAATCTCCAAAAACAGATTCATTATATCATAAAGTGAATAATCTATACCATGAACCTCCTCACCAAGCACCAGTACTGTCTTATCTGTTATCTTTTTACGCATCTCTGGACTTCCTATTACCACCAGCCTGTCATCTAGAATATTGTTTTCGAGTCCCACGATCTGCCATCCCTGTTGCCTTAAAGATAATAATTCAGATTTTATATCATCAGATGAATATACATCTATCATTTCTTCCGCACCAAGCGCAGTCTTATGAATTTCCCGATTCAACTTTTCACGAAGATGCGGCAATATCGTTTCATCGTTCACGCGTGGAGTATATCCAGAGAGAATTACCTTATTTACTCCAAACCCCTCCGCAGTCCGGAGAATCGCCCCTACATTATACGTCGAACGAATATTATGTAGCACTAAAATCAAATTCATGTTACAATTATACCATGATTAAAGTTTATACTACACCTACTTGCGCTTATTGTCATGCCCTCATGGACTGGCTTGATGATTTAGGCGTCTCTTACGAAGAGGTCGACGCAGCTAAATACCCCGACATCACTTCCGTCCCCGTCACAGAGATTGATGGCACATATATCGTTGGTTTCGATCGCCCCGCCATCAAAAAAGCACTAAAGACCCTAGGCTAGCTCCTGCCGAGCAGTCGCCCTAGCCGAATTCATATTATCACTTTGCCACTGCGTCAATTCTTTTTGCCTCAAAAAGCACCGTTGGCACCGCAGGTGGCGGTGTAAAATCTGTCGCTTTTAGCGGATATTTGATTTTTGTTTGATACATCTTGATTAGCTCCTGACCGAGCTGCGACGTATAATGCCTATCAGTATTAAGAAGTTTAAGCGCGAACTGCTTCTGCAAAATAAGATAAAACGCCTCTGGCGGATTCTCCGACTCGATCATCTTATGTATAATCGCAGAACTAATATGAAAAGGCGGATTCGCAAAAATTTTATATGGTTCCTCTGGCAACTTAAAATCCATAAAATCCGTCTCTACCACCTCTACATTTCTAGTTCCGTGCTCGGCCAAATTTCTCCGTAACTTATCCGCAGTCCTCGCGTCTTTTTCAATCGCAATCACTCGCCCAGCCTTTTTACTTAGCGCCGACGTAATCACGCCAGAGCCGGCACCAATCTCGACCACCAAATCTTTCCGCCGAATATTTGAATGTCCGATTAACATTAGCGCCAACCTCGGACTTCTTAAAAAATGTTGTGACAACCGGTAATCGCGCATTTTACACTACAAAATTAAGGAGTTTTACTCTCGGCACATAGATTTGCTTCTTGATACCACTCTCAAGATATTTAGCTATTTTTTCATCCGCCTTCGCGAGCTCAACCACCGCATCTTCGTCTCTCGCGACTTCCGATGTAATACTAATTTTACCGCGCATTTTACCGTTTATTTGTACCACGATCTCGATATTCTCACTCGTAAGCGCCACCTCGTCCCACTTCGGCCATTCATCATCCGCCCCGAGCCGCTCAAGCATCTCAGAAGCAAGGTGTGGCGCAAAAGGCTTCAAGAGTTTAGAAAGTACCACCAAATCTTCTTGGCTCACTCCCACTTTGTATAGCTCATTCACATACTCCATAAGTGCCGCCACCGCCGTGTTAAAGCCCGCCTTACGAATGTCAAGCGTCACCTTCTTGATAGTCTTATTGCGAACCGCAGCCGTCTTCGTCGCATCTACACGGTGCTCCATGCCAAGCAAATTCCAGCAGCGATTCAAGAACCGATACACCCCGCCGACACTTCTCGGATCCCATGTCGCCGCAAGATCATATGGACCAATAAACATTTCATAAGTCCGAAGCGTATCCGCGCCATATCCATCATTAATTACTTCAAGCGGATCCACTCCGTTCCCTTTTGACTTGCTCATCTTCTTACCATCGGTACCATTGATATAGCCATTGTAAAGTAACTTCCGTATAGGCTCCCTAAACGGCAAATATCCGGCATCCGCAAAGAACTTACACCAAAACCGCACATAGAGTAGATGTGCCACCGCATGGTCGCCACCTACATACACATCCACCGGCTCCCAATACCGTATCGCTTCCGGATCCCAAGCTGCCTCTGTGTCGTGCGGCGAAGCGTATCGCCAAAGATACCACGACGAACAAGCATACCCATCAAGCGTATCGGTCTCCCGTGTCATTATCTCCATCTTTCCAGTCTTCTCATTGAATATCTCAACTTTGAGCCAATCCTTAGCTTTCGCAAGCGCGCTCTTACCTGTAGAATCTGGCTGGTAATCTTCCACTTCAGGAATAATTACCGGGAGTTGCTCTTCCGGAATCGCATGTGGCTCGCCCTCAGAATCATATGCTATTGGAATCGGACAACCCCAGTAGCGCTGACGAGAAATTAGCCAATCGCGCATCCGATACATTACTTTTGGCGTGCCATAGAGATCCCTATCGACAAGCTCTGTTTCCACTACGGGCAGCCCCATCGCCTCCGCAAACTCCCGATCACGCTCGTCCATATCTGGCACCGCCATTATTGCCCCTGTACCATATCCAGAAAGCACATAATCCGCCACATATACTGGTATTTTCTCTTTCGTCGCCGGGTTTATCGCGTAAGTACCAGTAAACACTCCCGTTTTCTCTTTATTTTCTTGCCTCTCGACTTCCGACTTCTTCATCGCGTCAGCCTTATATTGAAGCACCGCATCCCGCGTGTCTTCACCTGTTAATGCCATCAGATCAGCATATTCCGGCGCCACTACGAGGAATGTCGCACCCTTAATCGTATCTGGACGTGTAGTAAACACAACAATATCAGGAGCACCCCCTGTCGTCTCAAACTTAATCTCCGCCCCCACACTCCGACCAATCCAGTTTTTCTGCATTGTCTTAATCTTTTCTGGCCAATCGAGCGCGTCTACCTCATCAAGTAGTTCGTCCGCATATTCCGTAATCTTGAAGAACCACTGCTTCATTTTCTTCTTCTCAACTTCGTGCCCACACCGCCAACATTTGCCATTTTCAACTTGCTCGTTCGCAAGCACCGTTTGGTCTACTGGACACCACCATTGATACGACTCTTTGCGATACGCCAATCCTTTCTTATATAGCTGCAAGAAACACCACTGCGTCCATCGATAATATTCTGGATCAGAAGTATTTATCTCGCGTGACCAATCTATCGCGTACCCAAGCCGCTTCGCCTGCTTGCGAAAGTTTGCCACGTTCTCCGCCGTCACATCTTTTGGCGACCGTCCAGTTTTAATCGCAAAATTCTCTGCCGGCAGCCCAAAAGTGTCATATCCAAACGGCCGCATCACATTCATTCTCTGTTGCACATAGAACCGTGCCATCACATCCACAATCGTAAAGTTCCTCACGTGTCCCACATGAAGACCAATCGCTGAAGGATATGGAAACATCTCTGCTAGCATCATCTTCGGCACTCCAGGCTTTTCTGTCACCCGAAAAGGCTCAGTCTCTTCCCATATCTTTTGCCATTTTTCTTCAATTTTCAGCGGTTCATATCTTTCCATAAGGTATATTATAACATATTTTTGGAGAAAATCCCTCACGACTTCCGTCGAGTAGCGACAACTTTCTTGTAAATATTCAAAAACTTATCCAGCGTCTTCTCAAAATCGTGTTCAGAAGCTAGCTCCACTGACCGCTTCGCAAATTTATCGCGCAGCTTGTCATCCGACAAAATTTTTTCCATTACTGCACTAATCTCAGTCACATTTTCAGGCTGGCACAAGAATCCATTTTCACCATCAATACATATCTCCCCCACTGCCCCAGAATCCACCGCTACAAGTGGTAGCCCGCTTGCCGCTGCTTCGATTAACACTATCCCCTGCGTCTCAATCTCGCTCGCCGTCACAAATACCGTCCCTATTCGGTATATTTCACCAAGCTCCTCTCCCACTACTCGTCCAAGAAAAAATATCTGTTTATTATATTCGCTTTCGCTCGCCTCTTTCTCAAGTCTTGCCTTATCCACACCATCACCAACAATAACAAGACATGTTCTTGACAGTCTGTCAATTTTATTGTCTTTCATGAATCTTTCAAAGGCCTTCATCACTAGCCCCACCTTTTTCTCCGGATCCACCCTACCCACATACAGCACAATCGGCACCCCCTCCAGTATACCGTATTTCTGGTATGTCGCTGCACTCGCCTTGCCAGCGTGAAATGACGCAAGATTCACACCATTCGATACCGCAGCCACCGGCACATTGAAATTCTTGCGCCCATCGAGTAATCTATAAATCGCTTGCTTCGTCGGCATCGTCACAAAATCGCTTTTGCCTTGCCGGTTAGCAAAATAGCTACTGAGCATCGCATTCACCGGTCGTCGGATCAAACCAGGTATATGCAGTGGTTCCGTTAGTACCTCCGGCTGATTATGTTCTGTAGTCACCACTGGCACACTATGTTTTCTCGCCCAACCCACTACCGATAGCCCTATCGGATCGGATACTTGCACGTGCACCACGTCCGGCCGAAAATCGTCCAGCAATCGGCCAATTTCTCTTTTTGGAAAAATCGACACCCGAAACCCATTTTTATACAACCTCGGCCATTTTATGCCGAGAAAGCCTTTTTTTCTCTCTGGCACTTCATGTATCTGATCTGGATACACCTTCACCTCAGTGGACTTCAGATATGCCACCTTTACCCCATTCACCGTTTGCGTGTACGACTTTCCGTTCTGCGACGGACATATCACCATGACCTCGTGCCCCCGCCGCGAAAGCCCCTCCGCCAAATTTCTCGAAAACATCGCTACCCCATTTATCATCGGATAGTACACGGCCGTAGCGACGACGATCTTCATCAGAGCTCCTTCGCTTTATCCATCTGCGGATCACGCATTTTGTTAATATCCTCATATGTCCGCTCTACATAGATGTCAGGCGTAATACCAGTATTATTAATAGTCCGGTCATTCGGCGTATACCACTCAGCCGTCGTGACCTTAAGTGACCCACCATCCGACAGTTTATAGAGATTCTGTACTACGCCTTTGCCGTATGTTGTCTCACCGACGACTGTCGCCTTTTCGTAGTCTTGTAACGCCCCTGTCACAATCTCACTCGCCGAAGCCGTCGAACCATTTACGAGCACTATTGTCTTCATATCTTTAAGCACCGCCTTACCACTACTTGTATTGGTCCTAGAATCACCAGAATGTAACGATTTTTGCACTAGAGCTGTTTCGTTATCAAGCCAAAGGCTCAGAAGATCTACGCCAGCATTCACATAACCACCACCATTCCCCCTGAGGTCTAGAATAACTTTTTCAATGCCTTTATCTTTAAAGCCCTCAGCCTCTTTCTGGACTAATTTCCCAGTATTATCATCAAATCTCCGAATCGTAATAATTGCCGTCTTCCCATCTATTTCTACATATTCTGATACATTATTTATCTCTGCACGTGTCAAAGTATAAGTTTTTTCTTCGCCGTCACGCACAACGCTTATTGTGACTTCTGTTCCAACCTCGCCACGAATCAGATTTGCCGCTTCCTCAGATGTCTTATCCCAGACTTCCGTACCATTGACTTTGTAAATAATATCCCCAGCGAGAATCCCCGCTTCTTTCGCAGGATTATCTGGCAAAGTTCTAAGTACCCTGAGATATCCGTCTCGTACCCCCATTTCCATACCAACACCGCCACCCACTACACCATGTAAATCATTATAGAAAGTCTCATAATCCTCTTTATTCATATAAGTGGTGTATCTATCACCAAGCGACTGTACTAGCCCCGTTTTCGCCCCATCTAGCGCCGCCTCTTCATCTATCTCGGCATTATAAGTCGCCTTCAGTTTATTATACACCTCATCAAGTGTCGACCAATCTGTGCTAATACCGCTCGCCACTCCGAAATACGGCCCCACGCCACCCATCAATTGATTCCAGCCAAGCCCAATTCCTACGCCGATCACAAGCGTCACCGCCGCGACAATTATCATATTGCCAATACTAGTCTTTTTTATTTTCCACTCACTCTTCATTACTTAATTATAACATATAATCGATAAAATTCTTAAGTAAAATCAAATTCGCAGTGCGCTAAGAATCCAAGTGGATGAAATTGTATTGCCATAGCTCACCTGCCGCAATTTTTCTCGACCCGAAGTCCCCATAGTGCATATCACCAGAATACAAGTACGTCGCATACGCATTGTTGTATTCCGTTACGTTGATTGAGCCGTCATAGTTGACACTCTCCACCCAGAACACGTGTCCATAAGCACCACCGTCTGCCTGCCCAATTGTATTCGCTTCCGGAGTATTGTCTACGCGATACCCTAACCGCCGCGCCGCATCATCCCAAGAATAGGCATTCCCCCACCCTATAGATAGCCCATAAGCTTCGTACGCTTTCCATCCCGCATAGCTAACACATTCACATACGTACCCACCAATCTTGTGCGATCCCCAAGCATCTTCCCAATATGTTAGATAAGCATCTTGTCGATGTGGGCAATCACCTTGCCAAGGATAGGTATTGGCTCCAGTATACGAACTACCACGATAAAGCTCCGGATGCGCTTCCTGTTCACGTCGTTCCGCTTCACGTTGTGCTTCCTGCGCCGCTTTCGCTGCCGCCTCGTATCCGGCCGCATCATTCTGATATTTCTGTACCAGCTCTTGCTGTTCACTCCTTGTCGCGACTAGCTCAGCTTTTGCTTCTTTTTGTTGCTCAAGCAAATTCTCGACCTCGGCTTTATCAGCTTCTAGTTTTTCTTTTGCTTGCTTTATTTTAGTCGCCGTCGCGCTAATTTGCTGTTTTACTACCTCACTTCTCGCTTGTTTCTCTGCTAGATCCGAAATCGAACTCGCCCCAGCAAGAATCGTAATCGGTTCCGCATCCCCCTCAAAATGCATATTCACAAGAAGTTCCACCAGAGCTTCTTGCTCCGCATTCAGCTTCGCTTCCGTCTCCTCAATCTGCTTTTTGAGATCATTCACCTTCGCCGTCGTCTCGGCAATCTCAAGCTCTTTTCTCGCAATCTCCGCGTTCAGCTCATACACTCGTGACTGAAAGGCGTTCGCCGTATTCGCCGCATTCGCCGCGTTCTTGTTCGCTTCCTGCTCCCTAGCAACCGCCGCCATACATTCAGGACTATTCTGACACGCTCGTGACAGAGCTCTCACATCCACCGGTTGCTTCAGCCCAATCACCTGTGGAATCATCACCATCGCGGCAATCAAAAGTACACAAAGAGCCTTTCTCCCAAGTCCTATCTTCCTTCGTCTCGTCTTATTCTCATCAAACAAATGACTATTCTCGAGTAGACCGATACTCATATTCTTTTGATTCTTGTTTGTTTTCATCTTCATGTTGTTACCTCACTTGCGGTTTCTTTCCCACCAGAAGCATAACCTCTTATCTCTATTTTTACACACTCCCTCAAGAATGTCAAGAAGAAACTTATGCTTCAAACATTTTCTACAAACTTATGCCCTCGGAGTTCATTCAGAAACTCATACTCTTATTTTTTCTGTAAGCTGCTTTCTTATTTTTCTTAGAGCTTCTCATCCACCCAGGTTAATAATTTTCCAATTCATCTTCTAGAATGTAGATAGCCCCCCACGTAAAGAACACCAACCCCAAAATCATTTTTACGACGTACGGACGCAACGGACAAATCTCCCTTGCCAACGGTAATGGAAGTTACCGCTGTTGAACATACCATTGCTACTATCGTAGCCAAAGTAGTAACGCTGCGCGACAAAGGGGGCAAGGGAAGGGGCAGTAGCGGTCCACCATTCCCCATAGTTGGTACTGCCACGCGTGGAGCCATTGTTGTAGTAGTAGCCGCCTGCGACTGCGCCAAAAGCAGTTAAGTAATCGTTAGCCGCAAACCAGCCAGTAGATGTGCTATTGAAAAATTTGTAGGACTCTGAGCTTGAGTTGTCTGAAGGGCCTGTAGGTATATGCCAATTCTTAGGGCAGATGTCTTGAGATGCTGCAGTGTTGTTGGAATTTGTAGATATGGTACTAGCAGTGGCAGCGTAGTAGTTGTACCATACACCAGTAGTAGTGGAGCCAGAATCATAGATGCAAGCGTAATTGTATCCATTCGTATCATCGCAGTGACCAGAATATGCACCAAAGCCACCAGCATCACTTGAGTTCAAGCTGTAATACGTTAGTGTTTTATCGGTAGTAACATTAGAAGTTGTGGCAGGAACAGATGTGCCGGTAAAGCGGAGATTTTGCGTCATCCAACAGTAGCCATTGATATAACGCACGGTATAGTCTTTTCCGTCACGTTTATCATATACGGTAATATTATCACCTATGTTGGCGGCATTACCGTTAGTGCCGACATTCTTTTGACACGCCGCAAGAGTAAGATCTTGCATATAGGTGCGGTTATCTTTCCAGACAGCATAGAGTGTGAGGTTAGATGTCCTCTCACCTAGGTTGTAGGCAGTACCCGCATTATAGGAAGCAGTAGTAGCTGTGCTGGACGTAGACCAGCCGAGGAATGAGTAGTTAGTTCTAGAAAAGCCATTAGAGGCAAGAGTAGAGTTCGCTCCACAGTTACCCGTAGTGCTACTTGTGGTACCAGTACCACCGTTAGCGTTATAAGAGATAGTGTAAGTTTTCCTGGTAGATGAGCTAGTAGCTGTGACCGTAGCATTGCTCGTAGTCATAGTAAAGGTAACACTAGTACCTGATGTAGCATTAAGTGTACCAG
>CAZZAI010000015.1:0-16976 GCA_964652665.1 uncultured Candidatus Saccharibacteria bacterium | reverse complement strand
CTTCTGGACCACAATCAGACGCTCTAACCATCTGAGCTAATCCCACCATAAAACATACATTCCTCGAACCAAAATAGCCTGAATCCGCGAAACTATATTAATTATACACCAATCCACCTATTTCGGCAAGAGCAAAAACGCCACCGTCCCAGCCGCCGCACCAAGAATAATCGTAATAATAATCGTGACGATTAATCCCATTTTTGAATCTTTTTCCGGTTTTGCGATAATCGTCACTGGTCCCTTCGGTTCTTCCTTTGGCGCCTCAATCTTTTTAGTATATACGTTCTTCGAAAGTGGCCGCTTGATCACCTTTTCCGTATTCACGAAAGCCACTTTTGGAATTTTTAATTTTTTACCCAAATCATCCGCCTCACTCACAGCGGCCTTCATTGTGCGCTCATCCGATACATTCTTACTAGAACCTGTTTTTTCGGCCGTTTTTCCAGGTTTTTGCTGAATTTTCTCCTTTTCTTCCATTTCCAGCGCCGCAATCTCTTCCGCTATTTTCTCCGCTTCTTTTGCGCTGGAAGTCTTTTTGCGTCGACTTAAGGAGATTTTCGGGATTTTCTTAGCTTTTACACTCTCGATATCTGTCGTTCTCACGACGGTATCCATCGCTACATAATCAATAGCTCGACTCTTTCTCGGGAGACTCATCTGCTTTACTTCTTCTCGAACCACCTCGACATCGCTAGTCACCTTTAGCGGCTCCTGCTTCACTGCAACTTTCGGGACAAAATCTATATACTTCTTATTCATGCTTTCACTCGCTTTGCTATGTCAATTATACCAACAAACTCATCGAGAATCAAGCTCGCTCCCCCTACAACCACACCATTGATACCGGGAATCGTCAAGTATGCTCCAGCATTCGATGGATTCACGCTCCCACCAAACAGCACCGGCACTTCCGCCGCTATTCTATCCCCGTATAGTTCTCTCACCGCATCCCGAATGAACCGAACAACCTCGCTTACCTCGTCTGGCGTAGCGTATTTCGCACTTCTCACCGTAGAGATTGCCCAGACCGGCTCATACGCGATTATCACTTTCGCAACATCTTCCTCTGATACTTCAGATAATCCGCCTATCACTTGATCACGAATCACATCCGCCGTCTCGCCAAAAGCCCTTTCACTTTCCGTCTCCCCCACGCACAGTATCGGCGTCATTTTATTCCGAATCGCCGAAGCGACTTTTTTCGCTATATCCTTATCATTCTCTCCAAAAACGTGACGACGCTCCGAGTGCCCAATCAATATATAGTCTACAAGCCCCCTTAACTGCGTACATGATGTCTCTCCAGTATAAGCTCCATAATCACGATAAAAAGCGTTCTGCGCCGCAAGTTTCACCTTATGGCGGTCAATCTGGAGCGACAACGGCTGAAGCGCGATAAGCGGAGGCGCGATAACTACCTCAACATCTCTGTAGGCTGGCATTTTCTTGAGCAATTTATGCAAGTAAAGCGATGCTTCTCCCACCGTAAAATTCAATTTCCAGTTGCCCACAACATAAGTTTTCATACAACCATTATAACATATGTTATAATAAAAACATGAAGAAAATACTAGCATTTGACATTGACCAAACCTTAAATATTGCTAAGACCCCCATTCCGGATGAGATCGCCGATTTACTAATCGCCTGTCTCGAACATTTCGAGATTTGCCCAATCTCAGGTCAGAAGTTCGACCAATTCCTTATCCAGATTGTTGACCGCCTTAAAGAACGCGGAGTTTCTAGTGACGCCTTGACACATCTTCATCTCTTCGTCGCCCAAGGGACACAATATTATCGTTTTAACGGCTCCGATTGGGAGCAAGTCTACAATTATCCACTCACTGAAGAGCAAGTCGCAAAAATCTCCAAGGCTCTCGAGGATTCGGCTCGTGAGCTCGGCTACTGGGAAGAAGATCAGCTCGCCCCTGGCGATGAAATCATTGAAAATCGCCTCTCCCAAGTCACCTTTTCTGCACTAGGCCAGCACGCTGGCACCGAAGCCAAGTATGCTTGGGATCCAGATTGTAAGAAACGCGAACAAATCGTCGCCCGCGCCAAGGAGCTCGCTCCAGAATTTGCCTATGAGATTGGTGGTACCACTTCTATCAATGCCGCTACCTCCGGTATGAACAAAAAGTTCGGCATGACGCACCTCCTAGAAGAGCTTGGTGCTTCAAAATCCGACGTTCTCTATTTTGGCGACATGACCGCCCCAGGCGGCAATGATTACCCGATTGTCGAAATGGGCATCGATACCATCACCGTCAGAAATCACGAAGATACAGCTTACGCCCTCCGTGGTATCCTAGGTGTTATTTCATAATTTAATTGCAGTATTGTTTCATAATTCAATTGCAACCGAGGGACATAAAGACAAAATCTATGATTTTGTCGCTGTAGAGGCGGAGCAATGTGATATAATCGAAGATTATCACATTGCGAAGCTCCCGAGGTGCAATGAATTATGAAACATTATAAACTGTATTTTTCAAACTATGTTATAATTAAACCATGAACATATTAATCGTGGGCAATGTCACTAAAGATGTTTATTTAAGCGTCGATAAGCGTACCGAGTCGCTTGAGGTCGACAAGAATTCCATCGAATGGCTAAATCTCAGTTTCGACTCCTCTGCTCATCATTTTTATCATCGCGTCAGTACTTTCGGCGGTGCCGCAATTACCCTAGAGATTCTCTCTCATTTCAGCATTCCTGCCACAATTTCTGGCTCCAGCTTTTCACTCACCGATGACCCTGATCGCCCCACGGCTTTCGTTTCTTCCTACCGTTACATCCTTACTTCCGAAGAAAGCGCCTGTTATTTTTCCGAAACATCCCCGCTTTCCGCTACGTTTAGCGAGCCAGTCGTACCACCAGAATACATCTTTATTGATCGTTCCGCGAATCTCGACTCGCGCTCCGCTGACGCGATTTCTTCATATCTATCCAAGAATCCAAGCGTCCGTCTGGTCGTTTATCTAAAAGACACTACCAGCCCAGCACTAAACACTCTAGCCGGGGCAGCTGATTTGATTTTCACAGAAGTAGAGGACGCTGAGCAACTTTCCGTAATCTTTTCTAGTACAGATGATTCACTTGCTCAGATTAGCCCACTCAAAGTCATCTACCTCTCCGAGCATGCTATCACTTGGGACCATTTCACTGAGCCAATTTCCGTTAACCGCATCAGCAAAATGACTCATCTATCCCTGTTCTCCTGCCTGTCTGCTACCATTCTTGCTTCACACGTCCGCGGCGATTCTATCGAAACAGCATTGACCCTAGCCCGTCTTAACGCCGAAAACGCCAAGCTGAGCGCCTCGCTTCCCTTATCCGAGCTTGAATATCTAGCCAGCCGCCCAGCTTCAGCCGATTTGGAGCTAATTGCCGCCACTTTAATGGCTCGCGGCAAAGGTATTCTCGCCATCGACGAATCTCCAGCCACACTCGAGAAACGTTTTCAAAAGTATGGTATTCCCGACACCTACTCTAGTCGCCATTTTTACCACAATCTTCTCTTGACGACCCCCGACTTAGAGAAATCATTAAACGGCGTTATCTTAAGTGACGAAATTATTCAAGATCGTATGGATAGTCAAGTATCTATTCCGGATTACCTCATCTCAAAACGGATTATCCCAGGTATTCGCGTCGATCAAGGCCAAGCACCCATGAATCCATTATCCGAAGACACTACCACCGAGACTATCACTCGCTCACCTAGCGATTTGACCGTGTTACTTGACAAATATTACGATATTGGGCTACGTTTCGCCAAGTGGAGGGCCGCCTTTCAGATTACCATCAACGAAGCCGGCGAGATACTCACACCATCAGCTGAATGTATCCACAGGAATTGTCAATTGCTTACCGACTTCGCCAAAAAAGCCCAGCTCTCCGGTCTCGTACCGATTTTAGAGCCAGAAGTCTTATCTACCGGCCCCCACACTATCGAAGCCTCTGCCAAAGTCACCTCCAAGGTCCTTCGCGCCCTCGTAAAAGAGCTAGAATCAAACGGAATTAACTTACGCGCTTGCATTTTCAAAATTAATATGGTTACCCCAGGCGATTCCTATACATTAGAAGCCTCACCTTCAGAGATTGCGCAGCTCACAGCTGACGTTCTAAACACCTGCCTTCCTATTAATCTTGGCGGCGTCGTTTTTCTTTCTGGAGGGCAATCGCCTCAGTCAAGCGCGGAGAATCTTTCCGCGATTATCAAGGCTGGACCATACCCGTTCCCAATTTCTTTTGCATTCTCTCGAGCTCTAGAGAATCCCGCCCTTGCCGCCTGGCGCGGTCTCTCTGACAATCTCACAAAAAGTCAGGAGGCTTTTCTTTCTAACCTCCTGACTATCCAAAGCTCACTTTTATAATCGGCCCCAGCCGATATCCATATACAGCAATTTATGCCTCAGCTGGCTTTGCACCGTTATCAGCCAGCACATCTGCCGCCTCTACAGTATTCTCTTCTGCAGCTTCAGCTTCACGCTTATCTGCTTCTGCCGCTGGATCATAGAGAGAAGCTACCACCTGCTCAGCTTCAATCTCGCCGGCGAATTCTACACCTTTTGGCAACTTAATATCACCAATAGTAATCTTATCGTCTACCGAAGCCATCCCAGATGCGTCAATCTCAAGCTCTTTTGGCAGATCTGACGGCTTAGCCTTTACATCGATTTCCTCAAGAGCCTGCGTCATCGCAAAATGGTAAGTCTTCGATGCATCGCTAGCTTCAAAGTTCACGATAACGATCGGAGTAGTTGCCTCTACCACTGCATTTGCAGACACCGCATGAAATTCTACATTCATAATCTTGCGTGAAACTGGATCGATTTGGACATTTTTCACAATCGCAAGCTGCTTTTTCCCGTCGATATCAAGATCAATCGGCGAGTGATAACCAGCCCCTTCGAGCACCTTTTCAGTCGCAACATATTCAGACATAGCCATTACTGGCTCGCCTTCGCCATATACGACCGAAGGAATCTGACCTTCTGCACGAAGTCCCTTTAATTTTTTCCCTACAATTTCACGCTTTTTTAAGCTCAACTTATATTCAGCCATTTTCTTATCTTCCTTTTCTACTAATTATCTTTTATTTTAGCACTTATCTCTAAAAATGTAAAGCCTACTCCTAGTAACAAGACTTGACGGTAAACTATTCTTCATCTTGTACGATTTGAAGATGCGCCTCGTCAAGTTGAATTTGGTCTACATCCGATGGCGAATTCATCATGAGATCCACACCATTTCCATTCTTCGGAAATGCCACAATATCACGAATATTATCTTCATCTTCAAGAATCATAAAGATTCTATCAATCCCAGGCGCACAGCCAGCATGTGGTGGCGCACCAAATTTAAACGCCGCAAGCATCCCACCGAATCTTTGCTCGACATATTCCGGACCATAACCTAGTATCGCGAAGACTTTGTACATGATTTCCGGGTTGTAATTTCGCACTGCCCCAGACGCCACTTCGTAGCCGTTCATCACCATATCATATTGATCGGCCACAATCGCCAACTTCTCCGCATTAGTCTTGGCCCCTTCTAGCGCCGCAAGACCGCCCTTTGGCATCGAGAACGGATTATGTCCGAAATCTAGTTTCTTATTTTTCTCATCCCATTCATAAAATGGAAAATCCACAATCCAAGCTAGTGCCACTTCGGACGAATCCTTGAGGCCCATCGCATCCGCAAAGGCGATTCTTAGCTGTCCTAGCACCTTATTAACACGTTCTCTTTCGTCCGCACCAAAGAATACCACGTCTCCCACCTCAGCACCGGTTCTCTCTCGCACAGAAGCGATTTCTTTCTCGCTCATAAATTTTAGAATCGGTGACTTCTCGCCTTCATCGGTATAGAGAATATAGGCAAGCCCACCAGCCCCCAACTTTCTCGCCTTTTCCGTAAATTCGTCGATTTCGCGACGTGTAAACTTCGCCCCGCCCTTCACTAAGAGCGCTTTCACGCACGGCTGCTTAAATACTTTGAATTCCGTCTCCGAAAAGACATCGGTAAGATCCACCATCTCCATTCCATAGCGAAGGTCTGGCTTATCTACGCCATAAGTATCCATCGACACCGTGAAAGGAATTCTCGGCACCGTCTCGCCTTCTGGTATGTATTGCTTAGCTACCTCTGAGCGACAGACCAATTTCTTGCCAGCAAACTCCGTCACTAGCCCCTCATAGAGCGGTTGAATTTCCTTCCGTACTATCTCTCCATCTTGTACGAAAGACATCTCGAAATCTAACTGATAAAAATCTCCATACAATCTATCCGCTCGCGGGTCTTCATCGCGAAAACACGGCGCAATCTGGAAATATTTTTCAACTCCGCCCACCATTAAAAGTTGTTTGAACTGTTGTGGCGCCTGTGGCAATGCGTAGAACTTCCCCGGATGCAGCCGACTCGGCACTAAGAAATCACGCGCACCCTCCGGTGATGAATTCGCAAGAATCGGCGTCGTAATCTCCGTAAATCCATGATTATACATATATTCACGCAAATATCTATAGAATTCCGAGCGTCTTTTTAGCCTCTTCTGCATCTTTGGCCGACGCAAATCTAGATATCGATATTTCAGCCTCATCTCTTCGCTAGACGCCGGGCCATCATCATGAGTATTTACCGGCAAAGGATCACATCGGTTAAGCAGTGTCAAATCTTTTACGACCAACTCAATCTTCCCTGTTGGAATATTTGGATTGATGAGCTCCGGCGCCCTCTCACGAAGAATACCTGTCGCCGACAAGACAAACTCATCTCTCACGCTTTCTGCGAGCTTAAAGGCATCTTTCGTCTCCGGCGTCACTACGAGCTGAATTAATCCGCGGTTATCTCTAAGATCAATAAAAATTAGTCCACCATGGTCACGCCTAGAATTGACCCATCCTTCTACAAGTACTTCTTTGCCCAAAAAATCGTTTAGTTTATCAGTAAACACTCTTTCCATACTGACATTATATCACATTTCTTCTTATCCGGCTAGCTATCCGTATTAACGGCGTTTTTATCTCCACCTCGCTAACGCTTGATTTATCACAAATTGTTTGCTACAATAGTACTTGTCGTCTATAAATCCCAAATAATCTGCGAGGTGGGCCTCGGTCGAAGACGATAAACATTAAGGAGAAAATTAGATACATGCGTATCAAACGACCAAAGTACGGCCACGTACGTAAGTCAAAAATTCCACCCGCTGAATGGATGGAATTCATCGAGATTTAATCTCACTCAAATCCCCAGTCAACGACTGGGGATTTTGAATCGCTAAGCTCCAGAGACGGGATGAACTATGAAACGACGCTCCGGCTTGCTCACTAATCTTCAGTTTTCGCCGTCGCAATTCTAACCAGTAGATCCGTAAACTGATCGCCAGTTAATTGCGTTTCCCAAGTGATGCGTTTGCCATCTACGGTAATTTCTGAACCATCTTTATTACTGAAGTCAATCAGCTGTCCATCCACATAGAACGATGGTGTTCCTGCAATATCCATTCGTTTGCCGATCCCCATATCGAAATTAATCTTTTGCCTGACGGCATCCGACCCCATATCAGACTTAAATTTCTCAGTATCCCCAGCGCCATCAGTCACTTCTTCGAAATATTTCACGAATAAAGCCGTCCGCTCAGTCCCAGTAGCATATGCCCACTCATCTTGCTCTGTAAACAATTTATCCGCATACTCTTTCCAATAGCCCTGAAGCCCTGCCGCTTCCGCCGCCGATGCCGCAGCCGTTCCGTTCTGATGATAAGATAGCAAATAATTACGATAAACCACCGCGAGCTTACCATCAGCCTTTTCAATCGCCGCATTTACTCGTGGATTCATTAGCGCACAATATCCACATTGATAATCCGCATATTCATAGATTACTACAGGTGCATTAGCATCCCCTTTTACATGGTCACCAATATTGCCATTATGTGAATCAGCTCCAATCACCGAATAAAAATTATAATCATCAAAATTTGTCGCTCGGTTATTTCCATCTATCACAATTACAGCCGCCGCGATTAAAAAACCTACAATAGCGACGCCAACAATTACACCGATTTTTGAAAAACCTCTAATTTTCTTCATTACAACTCCTTTATGATATAATATCATTATAACATGTGGTTTAATTTTTTACAGAAAATCGTCAAATTTCTCGATCCAAAGCTCGACAAATATCGCGACAAAGCTTCGCGTTTATCGCGCAAATCATCGGGGCGTTCTCAGTCCCCTGCGCCAAGACCAGCTCCCTACACCCCTTCCTCTATCGAAGACTTTATCGGCGTGATTCGTCGCACTCCCGCCACCATCATCAGCCGCAAGGATCGCGCACGCATTTCCGCCATCATGAGCTTCGACGATCGCATTATTGCCGACCTCATGACTCCCCGCTCCCGAATGGTCTTCGTCAAATCTTCTGAAGTCCTAGGCCCGCTCGTCCTCGATAAGCTCTACCAATCCGGCTTCACCCATTTTCCAGTTGTCGACACCAAGGAAAAAGTCATCGGCATTCTTCATACTGAAGCTCTCAATCATCTTGAAGTCCGCACCACGAACCGCGCCGAGGAATACTTAGATCCGACCGTCCACTACCTTCATTCAATTGACCCACTCTCTATCGCCGCAGAGCGCATTAAAGAGACCGGCTCCACCTATTTTCTTGTGCGCGACACCGACGAGCGACTAGTCGGTTCTTTTACTACTGCCGATTTGATCAACTACCTTTTAGGGGAATAAATTAGCTCCCGAGACGCAAAGAATTATGCAACAGTATAACACTGTAATAATCATAACCAATTTTATTTTCGCATCAAAAGTGCTACAATAATCACATTATGGGAAATTTCATCGTCAAACATCGTAAACTTATTTTGATGCTCACTGGTATATTATTAATACCATCTATTATTGGCTATTTTACTACCCGCGTCAATTACGACATGCTTAACTATTTGCCAGATTCCATGGACACCGTCATCGGTCAAAAGGAGCTACTTGACGATTTTGGTAAAGGCGCCTTCTCGATGATCGTAACAGAAGATTTGCCGTCTTCTGAACAAGCCAAGTTGGAAGAAAAAATCAAGCAAATTCCCCACGTCACTACCGTTCTAGGCATCGGCACCATTGAGAATCAAGGCATTCCATCAGAAATTTTGCCAACTAATCTTCTAGAGACTTTCACTCACGACAACAAGTCTATTATCGCCGTCTTTTTCGACACCTCTACGTCCGCTGATGAGACTATTGCCGCCATTAATGATATTCGCGGTATCCTAGACGGACATATCTATGTTGGTGGTATGTCGGCACTCGTCACCGATTTGCGTTATTTAGCCGAAGCCGAAGAACCAATCTATGTCGCCATTGCAGTCATTCTTGCATTAGTTGTAATGTTTGCATTTCTTGACAACTGGCTAGCCCCAATTCTCTTTCTTGCGTCAATTGGCGTCATGATTATCATCAATCTTGGCACTAATTTCATCTTTGGTGAAATTTCTTACATCACGAAAGCCCTGTCCGCAGTCCTCCAGCTTGCTGTCACGATGGATTATTCAATTTTCCTCTGGCATTCCTACCGTGAAAATCTTACAAAAACCAAAGATTCTCACGCTGCCATGAGCCAGGCTATCAAAGCCACTGTCAGCTCAGTATTCGGCTCATCTGCCACCACTATCGCTGGTTTTATCGCGCTCTGTTTTATGACGTTTACTCTCGGCCTAGACCTTGGTCTCGTAATGGCCAAAGGCGTACTCCTTGGCGTCATTGGTTCCGTTACTGTACTTCCAGCCCTCATCCTGACCTTTGATAAATTCCTGCCCAAGCTCGACCATCGCCCATTGCTTCCAAAATTCGACAAAATTAGCAATTTTATTACACGCTTCTTCCCAGCCTTTATTGTCATCTTTGTCGCGCTGATTCCACCATTTTTCTATGGCTATCAGCAGACTAACGACAATGTCTACTACACTATTAGCGATAGCCTTCCTGCTGATATGGAATTCGCCATCGGTAATCGCAAACTCGAAGAAGATTTTGGCTTGTCCAATGTTCATATGATCTTGACTAGCGCCAAACTTTCACAGATAAGTGCCATCAATATGACAAAAGAGCTTGAGTCCGTCCCAGGCGTTAAGTCTGTTCTGAATCTCGAATCATTAACGGGCGACAACCTTCCGCTTGAAATCTTGCCAGAATCCGCCTTATCGATTCTAAAATCTGACAAATGGGAGCTGACGCTCGTCATTTCCGAATACAAAACCGCATCTTCGGAAATTTCTACTCAAATTGACGACATTAATCGCATCATTAAGTCTTACGATAGTACCGCTTTACTTGTCGGCGAATCTAGCACTACCGAAGACATGATCGCACTTACCTCTGTCGATTTCCGCACCGTTAATACCATCTCTATCGTCGCAATTTTCATCATCATAGCAATCGTGACCGGCTCACTCTCGCTACCGTTCATTCTCATCGCCGTGATTGAATCAGCCATCTTCGTCAACCTCGGTCTCCCATTCTTTACTGGCGATCGCTTGTCATTCATTACTCCGATTTGTATTAGCACGATTCAGCTCGGCGCCACTGTAGATTATGCCATTCTCATGACTACTCGCTATAAGCGCGAACGCATCGCTGGCCAAGATAAAAAATCAGCCGCCAAGATTGCTATCACCACTTCTGCTCCATCTATCATCGTGTCTGGCCTCGGTCTCTTTGCCGCCACCTTCGGTGTCTCCGTCTATTCCAATGTCGACATGATTGGTTCGATGTGTCTGCTGATGGCTCGTGGAGCGATTATTTCCATCATCGCCGTCATCGCTTTCCTGCCACCTCTTCTCATTTTTGCAGATCCGCTCATTATTCGCACCACTAAAGGTATGAAAAAATTAACCAAAGGAGCACATCAATGAAACATCAATCAAAGCAAAATAGTCTAACCAAAAGGAATCATATGTATAAATCAATTATCTATTCAACTATTGCCGCCACCATGCTTACCGCCTCTGCCGGTCTAATTATCGCCACTAATACCAGCGCAAATTCCGAAGCACCAATCGTCCTAGCAGATAATGCTTCGACTCTCTCCGCTAAGCCAGCTATTGATTCCAAGAACGAAATTGTCTATGGAGTCACCGACTCAGCCGGGAAGTATGGTAGTGTTTTCGTCGGCAACCAGCTCTACACCGGCTCCAATTCCTTGCCAGTTTCACTGAGTATTTCATATTATTTAGACGATTCATTAGTTTCCGCATCCGAATTAGTAGGCAAATCTGGCCACGTCAAGATTGTCTATCACTATACATCGGAGTCCGAGTTTAGCGGCACAAAGATTCCATTCCTCGCCATCACCGGACTCACTTTAGATAGCGCTAAATTCAGTAATATTTCATTAGATAACGGCAAGATTATCAGCGAACGTGATTCCATCACAGTTGTAGGTTATGCCATGCCGGGCATGAACGAAGATTTCGGCACCGACATGCTTCCGGATTCATTTTCTATCGAAGCCGATGTTAATAACTTCTCATTGTCTGACAGCTATACTCTTGTCACTAATGATTTTTTCAAAGAAATCGACACCGCCAAGCTCTCCGATGTTGATAACCTCCGCAGCTCAATTAACGAACTGAGCCGTGGTCTAGATCAGATCATTGCTGGCTCTTCTAGCCTCACTGACGGCCTGTCCTCCGCACTAACCGGTGCAAAAGAATTATTTGCTGGCAGCAAAACGCTCGTTTCCGGCATCGCTAGCGCCGCCGCTGGCGCCACTACTCTGTCAGATGGATTAGAGTATATTACCTCCAATAATGAAGCTCTTGAAGCAGGCGCAACCACCATTATTACAAGTACACTAGAAGATCTCGCCGGAAATGGTATTAATGTCACTATCGAGAATTATAATGATGTCCTTGCCGCCCTCATTACGAGCTACACAGAGAATCTCACTGCACTCTCCGCTCATCCCGAAGCCGCCCCAGCAGGCGCCATCGAGACTCTGACCGCTACCATTACTTCCCTCTCCAAGGCCAAAGCTCTGCTTGATTTCTCTACTGGCGTCATCGGCTACACTAATGGCGTAGCCTCCGCTGCCGCCGGCGCTTCCGATTTGAAAGATGGCCTCGCACTACTAAATAGTAAAGCTCCCGAGCTCGTCACAGGTCTAGGCGCTCTCGTCGATGGCACATCGAAACTCTACGAAGGTTCTGTTCAGCTTGGCGACGGACTCGCTACGTTCAAGACTACCGGTATCGACAAGCTCGTAAGCTTCGCAAACAACGACATCGCTAGCTTCACTCGGAATGCGCGCGCTGCCGCGAGTGCCGCAAAAAGTTATAATAATTTCAGTAGCACCTCTGCTGAATCTGTCAAATTCATCATCAAGACCCCAAGCATCAAATAGTGCAGTTCATAGAACGTAGCTAAAAGCTTAATTTGTTAGAAAAAATCGTGGAGACTAATGTTTTCTTCGTGTATTTGCGGAAATTCGAGAATAAAAGCCGCTGAGGTGGTATTTTCTCTTGTCGAAGTGCGTCTTATTGCGACGAGCGAGACAAGAAAAATGCCGCATCAGCGGCTTTTAACTCGAATTTTGGTAGGGCCAGTAGGAATCGAACCTACATTGTATCCTTAGAGGGGATATGTCCTATCCGTTGAACGATGACCCCATAGCACCTTACGACACTACTTTGGCGCAACAAAACAAAAGGGATAAATTGCGCCTATCTATATTATACACTATTTTTCAATTTTTCTCAACTTATAATATATCGATGGCGCAAATCTAATTGGCGCAAGCAACTGTTGTGCAGACTTCTCCATTTTTACTAATCTTTCTGCGCCAAACATTTTTTTAAGAGCCGTGCTGCGAAAGTTAGATACTGAGAGGACTTTTTCGCATTTAAATCCTGCTCTTTCAAAAATTTCCTCTACATATTTTGGATGGTAGTTGTAGAACCCATCCGCCGATATTTCCTGGTAGTTCGCTACTTTCCTGTCAAACGGATTCACTTTGCTCTTACCCGTTACGAAGCGAACCATCTTTGGCAAGGTTTTTTTATTCGCCACCTCTATCACTGCCACTCCACCGGGCTTTAGCACACGATTCAGTTCCCGTACGGCTTTCTCGAGCTCTTTCAAGTGATGTGTCACCCGTATCATCATTAGTCCATCTAGCTCATTGTCATCAAATGGCAATTCATAAATGTCACCCGCCCGCGTCTCTATCTTATCACCGTAGATTTCTTTCGCCTGCGCTAACTCTGTCTTAGAGTAGTCAAAAAGATACACTTTTCGCGCTCGCTTCAAATATTCATTCGCGAGCCGCCCATACCCACCGCCGATATCTGCAAATTTTTCCATCCGCTTCGGCAAGAGCTTCCGAATCGCCATTCTATCTGCCTGATCCTCATATTCGCGCCCAGTATTCTCCCAAAAATCCGTCTTATAGTCATATCCGTTATAATCAGAGACAACTTCTTTCTTCGTAGTCTTCGCAGTTTCTTTACTCATGCTCCTATTATACACTATTTTTATTATTTTGCCAAAAAGCGCCTATTGACTATCTTTGGATAATATTTCATAAGAATGTTCACTCCTATATGCTCGCATTTCATCTATGGTCATTTTGAATATTTCACTAGATTTATCCATGTGAAGAACTCCATTTAAATGGTCATATTCATGAGAAAATACTGTTGCCTCAAATCCTTCAATAATCTTTGTCTTTTTATTTCCATTAATATCATAATATTCTATTTCTAATGAATAAGGTCTATCAACAATACCAGCATAATATATATTTTTACCATTTTCCCTATATATACAACTTTCACAACCCTCTAAAAATCTTGTTTGTCCTTTTACTGTAATAATAGAAGGATTTATATAGATAATACTTTCATCATAGCCTTCAGTAACATTATTATCCATATTTTGTTGAGTGTTTTTAATATAAATCAATCTTTTAGGAATACCAATCTGGACAGGCGCTAAAGCATAGCAATAATGAGTAGCGCAATACTCTTTTAACTTTCTTACATATTCTAAATAATTATCATTTTCAAAATCAACAGGAGTTGAAATTTGTCTTAAATATTCTTCATCATTTTCTATAGTTTTTCTGTCTAATTCCATCTCATAATCCTTTCTTTGCCTTAATTAAAATCTTCTTCATTTAATAAAGGAATAATGTCAATAGCAGGTTCCTCATAAGGATGAACTTCTCTTAATTTTGAAATAACATTTTTTACATCACAAACAACTTCTAATCTTCACTCTATTTACATTTAAATTGATGATTTATCCTCCTATAAATCTAATTTATATAATTTTTCTATTCTAGATTCTTCATTGAAAGTATCTATGTCGGAAACATATTTCCATCCAAATTTTTCGTATAAATTACTATGTTTTGTATATAGATATAATTCGCTAAAATCTAATTTATTTTTTGCTATTTCTTTAACAGACTCTAACATTTTTCCACCATAACCACGTGCTCTATATTTTTCATCAATATATACATTTGCTAACCAAGGATATATATCCGGTCTTACTTTTAAGTCTTCATAGGTTAACTGAAACATCCCAATAATTTTATTATCAATAAATAATCCATATGTTTGAGGAAGTCTATCTTTTTGTAAACTATGTTCCATAAAGCATTTAACACCATCAAAACTATATCCATCTTTTATACCCCACCAATTATACATCCAATTTGTTACAGTGTTTAAAGTTGATTCATCGATATTAATAAGTTGTTTTATTTCAGAATCCATAAATATCTACTCCTATTATACACCATTTTTATTATTTTGCCAAAAAGCGCTTGCAATTTTATTTTTTGCGATATATAATAATATTATTAACAACATGATTGGAACCCATCGTCGTTAATAATATAAACAAATTGTTTTAAGCACAAAACACATCATAGGCGCCACAAGGGCCTCATGAGTTTTGTGCTTGATAGCATACGACGATGGGTTCCACCTTGCGGCGCCTTCGTGTTGTCTGGCGTTTCAAGGATAAGCGAAAGGAATCCATGAAGGCCATACATCAAACCAACACCAAACAAATCTTAAAAGAAGCACGCATTTTCTTGCCACTTCTTGCTACTACTCTTCTCACTATCGCGTCCGCCAGCATCCTATCTTCCCACACTTCTACTGCTCTAGACCAGAAAAGCATCTCCGCCTCTGTCAAAGTCTCCGATTCTTGTTCTATGCAGATTTCTGATGATGGCAAGGCTACACTAGACAATCCTTATGAAATGATTGGTGGTACCTACGATGATAATGTGAAGAATGTTAATATCTCCATGTCCTGTAATGATCGTAATGGCTTTAGTCTGTATGCTGTTGGCTTTAGTAATAATGAAATCGGCAACACTAATCTCATCAGCACTGCGAACGGTAATATTCCTACTGGCCTAGACACCACTACTCTTAATTCCAACTGGGCTTTCAAATTCACTCCCGTCACTACATCTTCCTATGTACCTACTATCGTAAGTGATTCTGAGGGTTCCTTCGCTTCTTTCCATAAGATTCCAAGTACTAATACTAAGGTTGCCACTTTCACCGATGCCGTAGAAGTCACCGGTTCTTCTTCAGTTACTGCTACTTATGCGGTCGGTGTCTCTCCTTACCAAGCCCCAGATACCTATACTGGTCAGGTGAAGTTCACTCTCGTCCATCCAAACTTCGCCGATTCCGAACAAAGAGTCTACATGCAAGACCTCACCCCATCCATGATAGCAGACCTACTACCCAATGTCGGCAATACTTTTGTTGCTTATGATAAGCGTGACAACCAATCTTACAAAATCGCCAAACTCGCCGATGGTAAATACTGGATGACTTCCAATCTCGACCTCCCCGGTGGCACTACACTTAGTCAATCTGACTCCAATCTAAATGACCCTACTACATCCTACACACTTCGTGCATCTAGTACTTCTGGGTTCGATGATTATACTACTGGTTGGGTCTTTAATTCTGGCCGTACTACATGCTCCAGTGACAGTTCTACTGGCTCATGCTATTCCTACTACTCCTACTCAGCTGCCACAGCTGGCACTAATCCATCTAGTGGTGCAGCCTCTTCCGATATTTGTCCTTATGGCTGGAGACTCCCAACTCTAGCTGAGTACAATACCTTAGTAAGTAGCTACACTACTAGTGCTACCTTAACTGCTAGCCCGTTCTACGGTGTCTATTCCGGCTACTACTATTTTGGCTCCTTCTACAATGGCGGGTCGTTCGGCTACTACTGGTCGTCTACTGCGTACGATAGCAACGGCGCGTACAACCTGTACTTCGATAGTTCTAGCGCCAGTATCTACAACGGCAGTAAGGGCGGCGGGTTTGCAGTCCGTTGCGTGGCTAAGCCCTAGTTCCCTCAGAGCTCCACCGGACGAGTAGGCGAGTAAATATCCCGGCATTATCTGGGATATTTTGAGCCACGAAGAACGGAAGATCCGTAGCGTCTACCGGAGCTCCTGCGGGGCGACATCTCTCCGCGCCTCTCATCGCCCTATCCAGATTTGTGTGACGTAAATTTCACAATATTCCAGTGTGACGACGGCTCTCCTGAGCAGTCTTCCCGAAGCGCTAACACTAAAAAGGCCCCCTTGCGAGAAGTCTTTAGAAAGCGAGTAGTTCACGTGTAAAGCCGTCGTCGCCTGACGAATCTTGTAAAATTTACACTAGTCACACAAGTCCATGGCGATGAGGGTGTGGAGAGATGGAGCAACTAGGCCCAGCACAGAATTAGAGTAGAGCTTGGTCTACTCGCAAAACATTTATGCTACGAATTATCATAATAGGGGGTTGTTTTTCGCATTAAGATATGCTACATTCATTTCGTGGGACTGCAGTTTTACAAGTGAACGCGGAGAGAAAGACTAACTATGAATTGTCAATATGAAAATTCAAGAAAATGGTCAAACA
>CAZZAI010000014.1:0-17295 GCA_964652665.1 uncultured Candidatus Saccharibacteria bacterium | reverse complement strand
GGTCCGGCCGCGATCTGCAGCTTGATATAGCCTTCGACCTTCTTCGCCATATAAAAACTTTGAAGATGCTTTTGTGTCAATTGCAACTGGAGGTGAGCTATAATGAGAATGATTAATTTTGCTAAAAGAAACTTTAAGGAATTAATTAGAGATCCTTTAGGTTTAGTATTTGAAATCGCTTTACCGTTATTCTTATTGTTTATCTTTCAGCAATTTAATATTCCAGCAGAAAATTATCGATTAGAAAACTTCACTCCATCAATTATTCTATTTGGATTTTCATTTATTACATTGTTTACTGCTACGCTAATTGCAAAGGATAGAACATCTTCATTTTTAATTAGGCTTGGTGCCTCTCCAATGAAATCAAGTGATTTTATTTTAGGATATATAATATCGCTTCTACCGATAGTGTTAATTCAGAATATTTTATTCTTTTCTATTGCTATTATTATGGGATTAGAATTTAGCATAAGTATAATACCAACTATATTAGTATCTATGATTATTTCTGTATTCTTTATATCACTTGGAATATTGATTGGTAGTCTAGTTAGTGAAAAAGGAACTGGCGGCTTAGGGAGCATTATTGTTCAATTAGTATGCTTTACGAGCGGCATGTATTTTCCTAAAGAAGCAATGGGTGGAGTATTTGAAGCTATATGCGAGGTATTACCATTTGAAGCATGTCTAAATATAATTCAAGGAACATTACATAATGATTATAGTAATTTAACAGTTATTAATATAATAGTATTTTTAATTTATTTTATAGCAGTTTTGTTATTATCAATTATTGTGTTCAAGAAAAGAATGGTTAGTAATAATAAATAACCGGAATATTAAGATATATTTTGAATTGGAAAAATCATGGCAGTAAATGGGATAAAAGAATAGGTTGGTTCAAAAATTCAAGATTCCTACTCCCAATTCATAACCTACCTACGATACCTGTTATTAGTATTATTACAACATATTTTTGCTTTTTGTGGTATAATATATATTAATATGGGTTTGGAAGATGAAGAGATGTTGAATCAAAATACTGATGGTGGTACATCGGAAGGTTTTGATGGCGATGAGTCTAATGCAGGAAGCGCTAATGGGGACGATACCGCTAACGATGAAAGTGGTTCTGAGGGTCCGATAGAGGAAAATGGCACTAATGGTGGCGTAAACGACGGAGGGGACGGCGCGAACGGCGGTGCGGATGCAGGACAAAACGATACATCTGTTAACTACGGTGAGAATGATACTAGCGGTGATTGGGGCGGTTATGGAAATGGAGAATGGGGTGGTCCGTCAAATGCGGCGAGTGAAAAATCTGATTCGGGTACTTGGCGGGAGAATGGCAATGAAGACGCACGGGCGGATGAGGCCAAGCCCGCGCAGTCGGAACAGAATGGTCCTCAGCCACAAGTGGTGCGTGAAGTTGTCGTAACAGAAGTCATCGTCCCGCAGGCGACAAATGAAGAATGCCAGATTGCTTATGGTGATAACGAAAAAGAGGCTGAGCCGACTGCGGTACAAACTGTGGCGACGGTAGTGCCAGCAGTTCGTGAGGAAAATGTCATAAATAAACCTCTCTTATTGGGACTGATGGGGGCATTATTCGTTGTGATGATTGTAGGTGCGATGTTAACTGTGAATGCGATGATGATTCGGCAGAAAAAGATGCAAATGGCACAGGCAACTTCTGACAGTGGCAGCAAAAACACTGTTCAGAAGACTGCTAAAGTCAAGGAAATCAAGGCCGGTAAAGCAAAACAGATGGCTAAAGAAATTAAGAAAAAGTCTACAAAATAGGTACTAATAATACTTTTCTCGCCTAAAAGAATTTCTGTAAGGCTGAGCGCTGGAAGAGTATAGTGCGGCGATGTTTCCTTGCGTAGCGTAAGGCGGCTTCAGTGATGGCGTCGACATCTATTTCGCTTGTACGGATGTCCATGCCCTTAAGCGAGCCGGCATGCATTGTTTGCTCGATTTGGAGCTTGGTGACGTATTTGGCGATTTTCTTAGTGAGAGCCTTGAGGGGAGGCAATTCGTTCTCTTCGGTAGCACCAGACGCGGCGGCCGTGTAAATAGTAGTGATGACGTAAAGTGGATCGAGCTTGGCGATTTCGCAATCTGAGGTAATGATACTTGAAAATAGATCAAAATTAGCAACTAAGTGATTGAGAATGGCTACGCCGACACCGATGGAATTGCCATTTATAAGCAGTTGTTCGAAAGTCCCGATGCGACTAAGACCGGTGATGCGGGCGCCTTCGTCGGTACGAAATAGCTCGTCTAGCACACGGGTGGCCTCCTTGACAGTGCTTGGATGACAGAGATACCTAGGGTATTCTTGCGCGGCGCGGTTCTTCAAAATATGTTCGAATTTTTCTTCGGAAGATTCATAATCGCGAAGAGTCTCGAAGAAAGCACGACGTTCGACAGAAGGGAGTGGATATTTATAGCCTTTGCGGTAGAGATCAAGGTAATTTTTGATATCTTGGCTACGTTCGCAGATATCATCGAGACTCATAACGAAAGATAGAGACTCTTTGAAAATAGAATCGGCGGTCGTTTCTTTGAATTTGAACTCGTCATAATGGACAATCGGCCAGAGGCCGCCAACGCGGGGGCTGAATAAATCGTAGATTAGATTGCGACAATGTTTCTGGGTGGCTTTATTTTCAGAAGCGTAGCGCCAGATACGGTCAATTACCTCGGATGCGAGCCAAAATAGATGATCGAGATGAACGTGCTGAGGGTCGGTGGTCGGCAAATCTTCGATGATATGGGCACAGGCCGGTAGGATGTCGGCGTAGCTCAAAGTGTCTTCGCTGAAAATAAAATTAGCTATGTAATAGGACATTGCGAGACCATCAGAATGGAAGGTCTCGGCCGTTGCCTTAGTGATGGAGCTGAGGATATCTTGATGAGCGGCATCGGTGAATTTGACAAGGACTGGATATTCGAAAAGGTCGAGGACGGATTTGCTGTCGTATGGCGAAAGCGAGGTGCGGCTAGATGAGACGTACCTAATCTCATGGAAAAGATTATTGATATTAAATGCGACATATTCTTCGCTCGGGTGAGGATTATCGAGAGCATTGATGAATTTGTTGATTTCGAAGAAGAGATCGGTGGATTTGAGCTCGGCTAGCTCGGCCATAAATTTATCGAAAGTGCGCCAACCGAGCTTCGCGATTAGATATTTGAGACGATATTTCTGGATGGCGGAGATGCCGCTTGTGATGTCATCGTCTGATAGATTGAATGCCTCGAGGTTGAGGTAACGAATGTAATTAATTGCGCACCAGTAGTCGTCTACGTTGATATTGAATGAGGTGTTGCCTTGGTCGTTGCGCTCGATTTGCTCAAGATAGGCATCATAGAAAGCGAGTTCTTCGCGAGTGGAGCTTTTAAGTACTTTCTTGCGAAACTTAGTCAGAAGCTTGAGATCGGCTGGACGAATAGCAAATTCGGAGACGGTATGAAAATAGACACCTCTCACGGAGGCCGGTAATGAGAATTCGGATTTATTAATGGTATAGATGAAGCTTGCGGAATCATCATCACGAGTGAATTCGACATGCTTGTTCTTCCAAGCATGGTTGCCAAAACCGGCATAAACGTAGTGGAGGGTCTTTTGGTGTTCGAGGTCACGCAAGAAAGTATAGACATCGGCGTATGCGTGGATATCTTCTTCGGTACTAGAATTACTGAGACTGACTAGATAGAAGTGAAGAGTTTTGCCATCAAGAACGAAGAGGCGGGAGGTACCGGCTTCGCCCATGGCACCACCTTCGGCGAACTCGGCATAAAGAATATGCTCGGGATTAATTTTTTCTAGAATCTTGGAAGTTAACTTTTCGGGTTTCATATATTTAATTATAGTGATTTTGAATGGATTTTCAAGCGTAAGCATTATTTTGGCCGCGTCGTTTCGTGATTCATTACGCATTGGGGGCTTCGCGCTGTGGCAATCGAAGATTTGCCTTATGAAAAATGCGGTAAGACGACTTCGACATGATATAATGAAAAAATGAAGATAGTGAAGGTAAGAAGAATTGTAGCGGTGGCGAGTGCGCTCGGTGCGGTTCTAATTTGGCTGATTGCGAATCCGGAGAGCTATGAGAAGATATTTGTGCGGGCGGAAAGTGAGACTGCAGCTGAGATTCAGGCTGAAGAAAGCGGGAATGGTAAGCTGGCGATAGATGTCTTGGAGAAGCTAACGGTAAAGGGTCGGGCGCCAAAAACGGGGTATGCGAGGACGGAATTTTACAATGGCTGGCCGACGGTGGATGGGTGTTCTTTGAGACAGAGGATTATTCGAAGGGAGTTTGGAGAAACGGCGGTACTCGATGGATGTACGGTGGTCGCTGGGGAATATGAAGAGCCTTATACGGGGAAATATTTGAAGTTCAGTGATAAAACCGAAGTATCAAAAATACAGATTGATCATGTGGTAGCACTGTCGGATGCTTGGCAGAAGGGGGCGCAGTATTTTGATAAAGAAACTAGATATAAAATTGCGACCGATCCGCTGAATCTACTCGCCGTAGATGGAGCGGCGAACAATCAAAAATCAGATGGCGATGCGGCGACGTGGCTGCCTTCGAATAAAAAATTCCGATGTCAGTATGTGGCAAGGCAGGTGTCGGTAAAGTATAAGTACAGTCTGTGGGTGACAGAAGCAGAAAAAACGGCTATCATGAAAGTTTTGGAAAATTGTCCTACGGAGCCGGTAGTTGGTGTATAATAGTAATAAGTAAAGTGGAGAAAATATGAAAAAGATGATTTGGGGGCTCGTGAGCGGGGGGATAGTGCTAATAATAGGGGCGTTTCTGCTGGGAAGATTCGTTTTTCCGGATACGGGACTCGAGAGCTTGCCGAAGCCGGAGCTAGCCGAAGGACAGCGTGGTGAGCTGGGCATAGATAAGAATGTGAATGAAGCGACAATTGATGAGTATCTTGGAAGACCAGATGCGGTCTATCGCGACATGAGAATGCTGGTGGATCCTGGAAATTATGAGGCGATTGGTGGGGATGCTTATTTGTCGGGATTTGTGGACGGATTCGAAGTGGTGCCTTTGCCATATCTTGTAAACGTAAAGGGGCTACCCGAGGCGGTGGGGGAGACCTATACCGGGAAAACTTTATTTAGAGAGCATAGTGATGGGACTTATACGGTGAACTATGAGGAATCGCTAGAGATTTTGGAAGCACTATTCCCGAAAGACAAAGTCATATTCCTGATGTGTGGCGGTGGTGGATATTCTGGGATGATGAAGAAAATGTTGGTTTCGCTTGGCTGGGATGCGGATAAGATATACGATGTCGGTGGGTATTGGTTCTATGAAGGTGAGAATAATGTACCGGTAAAGCGAGTGCTAGATGATGGGACGGTGAAATACGATTTCTATAAAGTGCCATATCACGAGATTGATTTCGATGTCTTGACGGAGAAAAAATAAAGTAGAGGCAAAGTAATGGAGACTGAAGCTAAGGGGAATTGGGCGAACAGAAAAGTGAGTGATAGCGGGCAAGCGGTAAGCGGTGCTCGTAAAAAAGGAATGCCAAAATGGGCTAAAATTGGATTACTTATGGTAGGGCTGATTCTGGTAATTACGGAATCGATAGTGTTTGCGGGGTCACTAGTGGGGTGGTTCGACGATAAAAAGAAAGTAGAAATCAGTAGCGAGTATGTATGCGGGGCTGGGGAAGTGCCGGAATTCATCAATGTGGATGCTCCAGGATACGAACAGCTGGCGGCGGAGAAGAAAAGCTTTGTGATATTTGTGGATCAAGGTGGATGTGCGACGGCAGATGGGCTGCGGGAGCGACTGATGGAATATGCGAAGAAAAAAGGAATACGTATTAATCGAATCATGTTCTCTGAGATGAAAGAGACGACTTTGCACGATAAGATCAAATTCTATCCATCGGTCGCGATCATATCGGATGGGGAAGTAGTGGCGTGGCTCAGAGCAGATTCAGCGGCAGACGCAGAGATATACAACGATTATGATGCGCTAGAAAAGTGGCTGGGGAAATGGCTATAGAGCTAGGCGGTGAACTGGGTGGCGATATGTAAGGCGATAGTTTCGCGATATGTATAGGTACGGTGGGCAAATGTAGGGTATTACTTTCCGTGATATGTAGGCGTGGTAAGTAAATATGGAGTATGATTATCTTCAAAGGAGAAATAATGAAGGTAATCATAGAACAGATTGAGAAATATTTAAATTATTGCGAAAAAGTGCGGGGGATGACGCCGGCGACACTAACATCGAAGCGGAATGTACTCTATCGGTTTGCTACGGTAACTGAGGTGCAGAGGCTTGAGGCACTCTCGAATGGTGATTTTGAGACTTGGGTTGAAAAAGAGATGATGGACGGCGTAAGCGCTAGGTCGATCAATATGTATAATGCCGTAGTGATTGCGATGGTGAGATATTATCGCGGCGTCGGGATGAAGGTGCCGGTGAATTTGGCTCTGGTAGGAAAGCTAAAAGAGGGAAGACTGGAGAGAAAATTCTATTCTGCCGAGGAGATAAAGAGGGTGATTACGGTGGCGGACGAGGTGGATGGGCTGATTATCGGGATTATGTTCGAGACGGGGATGAGGATAGCCGAAGTGGCGAGGCTGAAAGTGGGGGATTTTGATGGGAGACGAGTTTCTTTTATCGGGAAGGGAAGAAAGCCGCGCGAGGTGTATGTGAGAGAGGATACTTTAAAGAAGATTATGCGATACGTGAGGAAGTATCAGCTGAATGGGTATCTATGGTGCGTGAATGATGGGGCGGTGGCGCTTAATGGTGAGCCGCCGACGGTAAATACGATTAGAATTAGGCTCAGAAGAGTGTTTGCTGCGGCGGGGTATCGGGGATTCTATCCTCACGCGTTAAGACACTCGTTTGCGACTGATTTGCAACTGAGAGGAGCGTCGGTCGCAGAGATTAAAGAAATGATAGGGCATGAGAATATTGCGACTACAGAGAGGTATTTACACGGGTTCGAGGGAAGGATGCAGGAGTTGTTTGATAAGTATAGGGGATAGAAGGTATTACATTTGTAATTTTTTGGTATTGACGTCAGAATACATAAAAATATCACCTCGGCGGGAGGTGATATTTTATATAGTTAGTTGAGGATACTCCAAGCTTGTGTCCTTAGAATATATGTAGCCTAGGTTATTTCTTGGACTTGTGACCTTTAGCTTTCACAACCAGCCAGATGATGAGGGCTGCGATCGCAAAGATAATAATAAATAGTAGCCAGATTGGGCACTTAATTACCATCTTGGAAACTTGGGTAGTAACCCCCTCGAACTCCACGGTGTAGATTACATTAAATATGCCAATGGCTGGCGTATTATCCCAAATCGTCTCGTTATAGAGGGTCCTTCCTGGCAACACAGTGCGCTCGTCAGGGTCTTCCTCGTTTGTGTATACCTCCTCACCCGAGAATAATGGAAAAACCTGCATTTTAAACGTTGCTATGCCGTGAACGTTGCCGGTATTTTTGATGGATGCTGTACCTCTTATTTTGCCATCAAATAAGAAGCCCGGAACATCGGCCCCAATGACTTCGCCGCTACGTTCGGTAACGCCCGAGACCTCGGCATAAAGTATGTATGCGCTACCAAATTTGACGTCGATATTCACGCCATTTTCAAGTGAGTCATCGTTATTTGTGGTAGTTACTTTTATAGCGGCATATTGGCCTCCGGCTGGAGCATTGGTTGGGACATTAATGTAATAATGGATGTCTTGTGCTTGATTGGGCGCTACAGTGCCCTCTGTTTTATCTAGTGTAATCCAGTCGACGATTTGATTGTAGTCTCCATTATTATCGTAATAAATATCGTAATTTTCATCAACAAAGAATGGCTCTACTGTGACTACAAAGCTAAATGACTCCGTGTTTTTTGCCTGGTTCGAGACCTGGAATGAACCTTCGTAGACTTCGCCTGGATTTACAACGATGCGTTGATTTAATGGGGAAAGAGTGATACCGGTATCCGCATAGGTGTTTTTTATTTGTAAGACTCCACCAAGAACTAGTGCTATAATCGCAAGCATTATATTCTTAATTTTTGATATTTTCATATATCTCCTTTATTGTTAACTTTGTTCGCAAGTGAAGCCTTGCTTATTATAATTGTTTTCGAATTTTTCCATATTGGAGCTTGGGTCGACATCATCCGCAAGAAAAAATTTCATGGAATTATAGTTTAAATCAGAGTTCTTCGCATATAGACTCATTATCATTTTATCTTTAGATTTGGTATATCTGGCCGAAAATGAGTCGGCACCAAGCCCTTCTTCTGCAAAAGCTTTATTCATTGCAGCGTGATTATGTGAGTAACTGGCGTTTATGCTTGTGTCGTCGGAATAGTTTAACTCGCTTGTTAAGGATATAGTACTAAGCTTGTTGTCTGCGAATAAAATATTGACGCTTGTATTGCGACTAACTGCATTGTCATATGCGAAAAATGGATATATCGTGGTAGAAGACACACATCTAAGTGATATACTCTTGATGTCATCCGGATAATTACCGCTGACCTTGGTCTGTCCTTTTAGCCCAAACACGATTAATAATATTACGGAAGCAATAATGAGCACGATTCCGATTACAGATAGCCATCTAGAGTATGAACTTTTCATATTTATCCTTAAATTATTTCTTAACAAAATACAGCTCCCACCCCTAGAGCTGTATTTTTAAACTTCTCTCAAATTAGAGCTGAGCGAAGGTGTAGGTGATTGTGCCTTCGTAAGTCTGAGCAGAAAGTACGTGGTCAACAGACACAGCGTAGCTTACGGAGAAGTTGCGACCTGCAGTTGGAGTCGTGACTGCGCTCTGTGCGACAATCTGGGAAGCGGTGCTGAAAGTACCAGTCCCAGTAATATTCTCATCAGAAGAGCTGGAGGTGTAGTTCCAAGCAGCGGTATCAGCAGCTGGCGTACCTAGAGGGATGTTCTCGCTAGTCGTTGTGAGGCCAGTAAGAGCAGTAGCAGCAGCAGTCACCTTCCAACCATTTTTGTTGTTACAGACAACATTGAAGTTGGAAGAACCAAAGTTGCTATCGATGCCACCAGCAGCGAGGTTACCAGAAAGCTTGTCTGCAGTAGTGTCAGTACCCCAAGTGCCATTTGCTGGTGTGCCATCGCCGTCTACGTGGGCAGTAGCACCACGGCTAAATGTACATGCATTGTCGATAGTTACGTCAATCGTATCGGTGAAAGGACCACCGGTGGAAGCTGCGAACACGCCTGCCATTGGCATAGCTGCTAGAACTACACTTGCTGCACCTGCTGCGATAATTGATTTTTTCATTTTGTTTTCTCCTCTGCTATAAGCAGAATTATTTTATATTTTGTGTTAAATGTATGTAGCTTCAAGAGAGAAAAAGATCAAAAGTCACGAATAATCAATAGTCGATGACTATCTTCTAGAGTGACAAAAAGCTGCTAGAACAAACGACAGATGCTAGTGTTGTAATTTTTACAACAGACAGGGAGTACGAAAAAATAACAGGGATAGCTTGTGGAAAAGTCGAGCCAAAAAACTTAAAAAATGTTTAAAAAATGTGTTGACTTGGCGATTCCGCTCGTGTATAATAATAAATGTTAAAGGTCAATACATTTAACACAAAATATAAAATAAATTCCACATCGTGGAAGGAGAAAAAACAAAATGAAAAAAGCTATAATCGCAGGTGCAGCATCAGCAGTACTCGCAACTATGCCGGTAGCAGCATCGTTCGCAGTAGGCAATGGCGGTAATTTGGTAGATACTTTGAAGCTCAACATTACCGAGACCTGTACTTTTACGCGTGATACGACTACACCTCATGGCGTAGGTACTGACGGCGCGGCAGCTGTTGCTGGTTCGTGGGGCACGGAAGCGAATGCCGATACATTTACTAAGACAGTTACACATGGCTCGTATGCCGACTTAGCAAACTCATCCTTCAACATTTCTTGCAACGACCCAGATGGTTACCAAGTGACCGTAGGTACAACAGGTTTTACTGCGACAACCGTAACCGACAGTGAACACGTTTGGAACTATAGTAATGGTGGTGCTATTGATACAACCGGTCAATCTATGTGGTTCCTAAGCGTGACCGGCACTGACACTGATGATTCTAGCACCATTGGCACTAATCTTTCTAGTAACATTATCACTAAGCGCTTAGCTAGTGCTACACCAAAAGATAATAATGATAGCTTTAAGATTACTTATGGTGCTTTCGTAGATTCGAAGCAGCCTGCAGGTAATTATACTGCTACCGCTACTTATACTTTTGCGCAGTTGACCAGTGAAGGTACCGTTCAGTCGGCTAACTAGTTATAGTATACTTTAAAAATACGGCCTGGGGGTGGGGTCGTATTTTTATAGTTAATCAAGCGAGGTGAATATGGCTTTTAACGTCAGTACAGATAGAAATACCACAATGAAGATTTTAGGAATCATACTAGGCACTATAGCAGTAGTATTAATCGTGCTTTTTCTCGTCAAAGGACAAACGATAGTAAGCGGGAATTTTCCTGAAGATGAAGTTGACGAGTCAATGCTTTGTACTAGACAAAATTCTGGGTATTTCGTATTTAACGATACGCGCATTATCGGCGACAATACAAAGTTGACGCTCATATTTAATAATTCCAAATTAAGAACAGCATCATTAACTTATAGTGCTACAACCGAAAACGAGATTGTTGCACAAAATATAGAAGCTGTTATGACAGCAGAACTCAACACTAGTTATGGGACTGAATTTGGCTATAATGGTCTTGGAGCAAATATTACATCTAATGATAATATCGCGCGATTGACAATCATGGCTACACCTTCCGAAATGAAGGAAAACGGAAAAAAATATTTTCTGATCGACAATATCTCCGACAACAAAGACGAATATTACAATGCATTAACAGAACGAGGCTTCAATTGTCAAGTTATTAACCAATGAAAGAAAGGACCGAAATGATTAAAAAAAATATTAAACAGCTAATGGCCTTAATAATTGCCATATTATTCTCAGGAGTAACCTCTAGCTTGCGTGTTTTTGCGGCATCGCATAATGGTATATCCATGAGTCCAATGAACCAAATCGTAGCACTTACTCCGGGCGAATCATACGATGGATCTTTCTCGATTAAGAACGCTTTTGGTAACGATGCGAATTTTCCGTTTGCGGTAGAAGTGAAACCTTTTTACGTCAACGATAACTACGATATATACTATGAAGATACGGACGGTTATAATTTACTAGTAGATTGGATTACCCTTGATACAACTGAAGGTATATTGCCAGTTGATGGCGAAATGAAGATTAAATTCAGCATTGATGTTCCTCACAATGCGCCAGCGGGCGGACAGTACGCTGCCATTGTCGTCTCGTCTAAGCCCACTTCCGGTACGGAGTCGGAGGGCATTGGAGTTTCTATCAATCAGAATATCGCTATGGCACATATCCTATACGCTGAAGTCGCCGGTACAACTCAACGCAGGGGTGAGATTTCCGATGTTAATGTTCAGGGGTTCTTACTAAATGGCAACATTAGCGGCACCGCATCTGTTAAGAATACTGGCAATGTACATGGTACAGCAAAGTATAAGCTCCAAGTCTTTCCTCTATTCTCTAGCGAGGAAGTCTTCACGAATGAAGAAAAACCAGATTCAATGGTGATTCTTCCAGATCGTACATATTATAATGAAACCGTTTGGCCAGATACCCCAGCCGTCGGTATCTTCAACGTCGTCTACACAGTAGAATTCGAAGGTGTGACAGAGCAAGTATCCAAGATGGTTATCAAGTGTCCAATCTGGCTACTCTTCATCATCATCTTCGCCATCGTAGCGCTTATCATCTATATCGTTCTTCGCGCGAAGAACAAAGGCAAGAAAGCATCCCGCTAATCTTGACAATCTCGGCAGCAGATAGATTCCATTTATATTATAAAGCTATCTATCTCCGTCAAATATCACCCCACATGGGGTGATATTTTGCACGGCGAAATTATGTTATATATAGTTGTATCACGCTAATGCCTATTTTTCAATAAGCAAAATAACAGAGGTTTGATGTAGTATTTGGCGTGATTTTAATGTAGCATTTGGCGGAATTTTGATGTAGTATTTGGCGCGATTATGATGTATAATTTTGCGTGATTCTAGCATATCATTTGGCGATGTGGAAATGTGGCAAGTTGTCTGACACAAGGTTGTAATAATGCGTGAGATGTGATAAGGTGATAATATGACCAAGCTAGACAAAAAGCAATTTGTGCGCGAGATGTTGGATGCTGCTGGCGTAGCGCCAGAAGACGAGCCGGCCGGGATTTTTATGGCGGGGCTACCTGGAGCCGGTAAGACGGAGCTGTCGCGTAATCTAATAGTGGACTCTGGTGTAAGCCTGCTTCGCATCGATATGGACGAAATAGCGGAGAGGATACCTGGATATGAGGCAGGCCGCGCCGATGAATATCGGAAGCAGGCGACGACACTACTTAGCGAATTGTTTTCCTATGCGATTCATCATAGGCTAAGTTTCGTGATGGACGGAACATTCGGCAGCAAAAGTGCAGGGCAGAATATTGAACGATGTCTGAGAAGGGGGTACATTATGAAGATAGTTTATGCGTATCAGGATCCGAGACTTGCGTGGGAGTTTACTTTAGCGCGGGAAAAGATAGAACGTCGAGCGATTAAGTTTGAGGGGTTTGTGGAGGCGTATTATAAAACACTTGCAAATATCAAGGTGATCGGCGAGAAATATGGCGACAGGATAACGCTTGACATTGCAGTGAAGAATCCGGACAATCGTGTAGGTGAGTGGCTACGAAATGTGTCGGCAGCCGAGATTGACAAAAAGCTAGCGGTCCAGTATAATAAAGATAAGTTGATAAAATATATTTTAGGATGATACATGGCACCAAAGCAGATAAAGTTAACGGCGAGAGACTTAGCGGCAAAAAATATGAGTAACCGAGCAAAGGCGGTTTACGATACAGCCCTCAAGCATGCCTATGAAGACCAACAAAAGATCCTAGAGCAAGCGAAGAAACTGGCGTAAGTTTTTGATATAAAAAACGACTGATATATGTCTTTTTGAGGAGGCAATGCACCATTTGGCGCGGATTTGATGTGTTATTTAGTAGTGATTTCGGCGTATTGTTTGGTAGGTGGGATGTACTAAATCCGTTTATTGAACCGTGCAATAAAATACCCCTGCTTATGTCTGCAAAGTGTGAAAAAATACCATTGCTTATGTTTACAAAGTGTGATAAAACGATACCATAAGACTTTACAAAGTGTGATAGTAGCAAGCGGGCATGATTTGTATTATTATTCCGAAACTGAGGATCGCATGGAGGTGGACTTTCTTCTCACGAAGAGTATTTTGACGACTCGCAAGAATATCATTCCTATAGAAGTAAAATCCGGCAAAGGCTTTACTATAACTTCCCTCGACAAATACCGCAAGAAGTTTTCACAACAGGTCGGAGAATGCTTTGTGCTCTATGATGGTGACATATGCGAGAAGGATGGTGTCACGTATCTTCCACTCTATATGGCTCCAATGTTGTAGCTTGGCCACTATCGTGAGTATTGTCTTGTAAAATATCGCCTCGTATGGAGGCGATATTTGTTTACTATGGCATATTATATAATAATAGTTTCTGAAATTTGTGCTACATACATTTAACACAAAATATAAAATAATTCTGCTTATAGCAGAGGAGAAAACAAAATGAAAAAATCAATTATCGCAGCAGGTGCAGCAAGTGTAGTTCTAGCAGCTATGCCAGTTGTAGGTGTATTTGCGGATAACTATGCTGGTTCCCTTACTGGCAGCAATACTGATACTGTCCAGCTAACGATTAATCAGTCTTGTACTTTTAGCGGTGCAGTGTCAACTGACGCTACTGAAGGAATTATCAATTTGGGTACCTATGATGCCCCAACTGCAACTACTTCTACTAAGAATGGCGGCATAATGTCGATTACTTGCAACGATGAGGATGGTTGGACAATCAAGGCGAGTGCTACTGCTCTAAATAATCCAACATCGGGCGATGTTCAGTATACGATTCCATTTGGCGCACAAAACGCACAAGGCTCCAAGTGGACTGCGTTGCTTACAATCGATGCGAATAATACTGATTTGGTAACTAATAACTGGTCATCTTATGCTACGGCTGCTACTGTGAATGGCGGTACTACGGTAGTCACAAGTAATACTGATAACACTACAAATCGCGTTAAGCCAGTAGTTGGTATGACTGTCACTCCGACTTACCAAGCTGTGATTGGCGCTTCTCAGCAAGCTGGGACTTACCAGGGTCAAATCACCTATAACTTTGCTACTAGCGAAAGCTAATTAGTTGTATGATATTAAAATGCAACTCTTAAGTGGGTTGCATTTTAATATCACCAAAAATAATAATTGGTGGGCAAAAGGACTGTGAAAAAATGAGCCAAAGGAATAATCGCTATAAAGAAGTAATAATACCGCTTGTCTGTTTAGTAATCGCTATTGGAGCGGTTGTCGCGTGGTTGCTGTTTACTTTTGTCCCAAAAGAAACTCACACTTCTGACGACAATCAGACTGAAGCAATTGGAATACTATATTGTAGTTCTGAAAGCCCAACAGAAGATGTGTTTTTTGTATCTGATAAAGCTAGCGGCGTAAAACATGAAATAAAAGTTTCTTTTATTGACGGTATAGCGGATAAAATTAACTATACATATACTGGTAATTTTGATTCTGGCGAGACTGCTGAGTCTACTCTTTCATTCTTACAAGGAAAATATAATATCTATATGGCGGAAACAGGTGTTCATTTTAGTGATCTTTACCCTACTTTTTCGGTTTTTGGAACTAGTGGTGTGATTAATCTATTTTTCCAGGAGAAAACAATTACTCCTAAGACGGTTAAAATTGTTTTTTTGTCATCAAAAGAGTTTGCCAATATTAAAACTTACTCAATTGATGATTTTAAAAGAGTATATGAAACAAAAAACTTTGTATGTTCGACAAATATGTAAACTAGTAATAATTAAATAAAAGGAAATATAATGAAAAATAGCATTATTAATAGCAAAAAGATAATAAGTGCAATTATCCTTGGAATGGTGGCCTTGTTTGCTCCCGTCGTGCAATTTATGGATGCGTCGGCTGTCGGGAATCGTGCTTTCACTCTTTCTCCGATGAGTCAGAAAGTTGTCTTGATGCCAGGAGAAACTTATCGTGGTTCAATATCATTAAGCGGACCATCTACACTTGAGGGGGAGTTCCATTATTCTGTCTCAGTGGGCCCCTATAATGTTGCTGGAGTTGAAGGAGGTAAAGATGATTATGGTGATGCTGATTTTGGTACCATGTCGAACATGAATGAGATAGTTAAGTGGATCACTATTGATAATCCGACTGGAACTTTAGTGGCAAATGATGGTGTTGCAGTGACATTTTCAATAGCGGTGCCCAAGGATGCACCCGCTGGTGGACAATACGCGGCCCTTGGTATTCGTGAGGATCAGAGTGGCGGTTATGCCGAGAATTCTGTGGGCGTTACGGAATATATGCAAATGTCTCATATTATTTATGCGGAAGTTTCTGGCGAAACACGAAACATTGGCTCTATTACTGAAAACAACATGCCATCTTTTCTATTAAATAATGAGCTGATTGCTACTTCCATGGTACAAAATGACGGCAATGTGCATACGTATGCTGAATATACTTTGCAGGTGTGGCCAATGGGATCTGATGAGGAAATTTGTACAAATGAAGAAGAGGCCTCTACGAGTTTTGTTATGCCCAACACTGAACGTTACCATACCGAGTCCTGTACGCTTCCTCCGGTTGGTATATTCCGCGCCAAGCAGACTGTGAAAATCTTCGGGGAAGTGTCGGAACTCGAGAAAACGATTATCGTGTGTCCACTATGGCTACTCTTCCTCATCATCTTCGCTATCGCAGCACTCATCATCTGGCTGGTTGTGAAAGCTAAGGGGCGGAAATCTAGTAGGAAATAGTTTGCTACAATACGTGCTATTCAAACACCGCCTCATAGGCGGTGTTTGTGCGGCTATTTATTTAGGGCGATTATCGCTACTATAACGGCGGCAAGGGCAACAACTACAGATGCGACGCTTATGATGACCGTAATTTTAAAAGCTTTCGTATGTATGGTATCTTTACTCTCTTTGATAGCTTTGCTATTGGAAACCGACTCGTCTATAGCATCTTGTACGATTTTGCTATTTTTTATCATTTTAGATACAGATTCTTCGAGCTTCTCGTTGAACTTCTTATCGTCGTCCAACGTCTCGCGGAACATTTCTTTTAACTCGTCATTTAGTGGCTTGTTCTCCTTGATGGCAACGACAATAGCTGGGGCTAGGTTTTGCGCCTCCATGGCCCTATCGACGATTGGCTGAACTGAGCCTTTATATTCCTCGTCTCGCTTTAAACTATTACGCGTTGATTGTTGTACCATTGTCACGCCTCAAGGAATCTGCTGGCTTATATTTAATATAGTGCCCATCCTCGTCGACGACTGCCACGGGCTGACCGTGCGCTTTGTCAAGAATCCCTATCGCAAAAGCAATTACATCTGAGACATCATTGAGCCGGTAGCTATTTGCAATACCACGCAGTGCCTTAAGATCGCCGTTAGCTATCTCGATGGATACCGCGTCCATGCCGTCATCATTTTGATAATTATCTTTTGTAATATTAATTGCCATAATATTATTATAGCATATATCTAGGAAAAGTGGCAAAAACGCGAATTGATGGCTTTGTCTTATTGATTATGATCCAGGAAAAATGATGCTAAATCTTGGCTAAAATAGAGAATTATAAGGAGTCCAATTATCAGAGAAGGATTAAGGAAAAAGCGACTATGCTATTGATGGTATGAAACCGACGTTATATTATATATAATATAATGGATGGTTCTTGAGGTGAGCAAACGGAAATATGTAAAAAATGCAGAAAATTACAAAAAAGTCCAAAAAAGTCCAAAAAAGGTGTTGACATTGTGAGAAATGTGCGATATAATGGGTAACAGTTAAGCAAGTCACTGATAGTGACCTCTACAAATGTGGAAGAAGCGAAGAAATATAATGAGGTCGCTTGGAGTGGTCTGATATATATCTGAGAGTCTGGTTTAACAATTTGGAATAACGATGAAAAGATTTTTAAAGACGGAACGAGTGATCGAGAGATTTTGATTCAAGAATTTGTGGAATCGAGCTTCGATTGCTAGTTAAGTC
>CAZZAI010000013.1:0-18239 GCA_964652665.1 uncultured Candidatus Saccharibacteria bacterium | reverse complement strand
ACTACACTTAGCCAATCTGACTCTAATCTAAATGGTTCTACTACATCCTATACACTTCGTGCATCTAGCACTTCTGGGTTCAATGATTATACTACTGGTTGGGTCTACAACTCCAGTTCTACATACAACGATACCTCATGTGGTAATAATGACCCATGCTATTCTTACTACTCCTACTCAGCTGCCACAGCTGGCACTAATCCATCTAGTGGTGCAGCCTCTTCTGATATTTGTCCTTATGGCTGGAGACTCCCAACTTATTCTGAAATGTCCAGCATTACTAGCTCCGTTTCGTCCTTCTCCCCCGTTTACTCAGGCTACTACTACTATTCCACGTTCAACTACGGCGGCTCGTACGGGTACTGGTGGTCTTCTACAGCCTACGATGCTAACCGCGCGTACGGCCTGTACTACAACAATGGTAGTCTGAGTACCGACTACGGCTACAAGAGCCTCGGGTTCTCTATTAGGTGCGTGGCTAAGTCCTAGTCCCCTCAGACCTCCACCGGAGGAAAGCGACCACGCCTCGAGGCGTGGTCGCCAAGGGACATACAATGCTAATAAAAGGTAAAATTTGAGAAGGGCACTGATGACAAATGAAGTTTCGAAAAATAATCTGAATGAGACGAGCGTTGAATCTTCGGAAGAAGTTGCACCTAAAGAGACGGTTGCAGAAAAGAAAGACATTGATGTTGATTCGGAGCTTCTGGTTGGCGATCTAGATAAGGCGGAATTGCGCCAAGCGTTGCATGGTAGTAAACGCGGGCGTGGTCGGTCTGATGCCGAGAAGAAATTGGCGTACAAGAACTATCATGAGCGCAAAGCGAAAGTTTTTGAGTTTGAAAGGACGAACTATTCTTTTTTGGTTTTGTTTGCAGCGTCAGATAAGGACGTGAGCAAACTAAAGTTTTATAACATGGGCGGGAATTCGGCTGTTATATATGTTCATGATATTGCTCCAAGAATTAATAAAAAGGCAGTACTTCGAAATGATAATGATAGTGGGGAGAAGGTTCAGAAGTTTCGGACGGGAATTACGAGCGTTACTGACTTGGTTGGACTTGAGGAGAAATTAAAAAAGCTCGGAATTAAGCGAGTGAAAACTCGTGACGAGTTCGTGGTGATGTTTAAATTGGCGCGTGTATACACCGAGGGTGAAGTGAAAGAAATGATTAAGGATGAAAATAAGCGTATTGAGACTCTCAATGCGCTTCTTTATTCTAAAGTTTTATTTCCGGATATTCATCGGCTGATTATTGATTTGAAAAAGTTTATTCCGCCAAAAGTGAAAAATATGAACTCGGTGTATAGGGATATTGTTGGTAGAAAAATGATTGATTCGCTTATGGAAGTCGTAAGAGCATATACGGAGATGGCACATGGCGATTTAGATGAAGCAGAAGCGGCAAGGAGGATGTTGCGTGAAATCGATATGATACTCGCTCTGACGTCGATGTTTTCGGAGCTCAAGCTGTGGGATATTGTAGGGTGTATACGGATTGCTAATACGGCAAATGGTGCAAAGCAGCTCATTAAAGGTAAAATATTAAACAAAATAGAGGAGGAAAAATGAGAATAATAAATGATATGCATGGTTTGGAAAATCAAAAGTGGTTGTCGGATTTCCGCAATCAACTTTTGCTTGAACTCTATGTGGCATATTTGGAAGCGCGGCGGGGAGGAAAAAGGGGGACGTTTGATGAACATAAGTTTGAAGTTTATGAGTTTGAAAACTTGGTGAGCTTGCGTGATTCGTTAATAGATAGAACGTATAGACCATCACGCGGGACGGCACATATAATTTATAATCCAGTGATACGGGAAATATTCGCGGCGTCGTTTCGGGATAGAATTATACATCACTGGATGTATGACATTGTGTATGATTGGTGGGATAGGCGATTTATTCCGAATTCGTATTCATGTCGTGAGGGGAGAGGCACATGGTATGGAATAACTGATTTTGCGAGACAGCTCCAGGCGGCGAGTGATAATTATAAATATAAGACTTGGGTAGTGAAACTTGATATTCAGGGATATTTTATGAGTTTACCGAGGAAGAAATTGTATGAACGAGCAATTTGGGGGCTAAATAGGCAATTTAAGGGAGATTATGGAGATAAATATAAGTTAATGAAGTTTTTGTGGGCGCAGACGATATTCGATGATCCCTGTAGGGGCGTAAAAAGAAAAGGATGGCCGGATGATTGGAAAAATTTGCCAGATTCCAAGAGTTTGTTTAAGCAGGTACCCGATGTGGGGATAGTGATTGGAAACTTGACTTCACAGTTGCTATCGAATATATATCTGGACCAGTTAGACAGGTTTGTGAAGTTCCAGTTAAAATGGAAGTATTATGGGAGATATGTAGATGATTTCTATGGGATTTTTCGGGAGGAAGAGCTTCCGAAGGTGGTCAGGGATGTGGATGCGATTGAAAGATATTTGAAATCACTAGGATTGACTTTGCATCCACATAAGCGCTCTATTCAGTTGGCGGAGAACGGAACGCCGTTTCTTGGTGCAGTGATTTATCCTGGAAGAATCTATCCTGGCAGGAGGCTTTTAAAAAATTCGTCGGAAGCGTTTTTGGAGACTGAGTGGGGGATAAGAGATATCGAGTCGGTGGTCTCGTATTTGGGGCACATGAAAGGCATGTCGGCAAGGAAAATACTGAGGGAATTATTCGAAGGGATTGGGTGGAAATATAACTCTTAGAGTAGTAGAAAGACTTAGATACGCAACAATGCCCTCGACATGAGGGCATTGTTCAAGGTGGAGTGCTGAGGGGACTAGGACTTAGCCACGCACCTAATAGAGTTCCCGTTGTTCTTGTTGTTGTTGTTGGTATTCAGACTACCATTGTTGTAGTTCAGGTTGTACGCGTTGTTAGCATTGTTGGCTGTAGAAGACCACCAGTTCCCGTTCGAGCCGCCGTTGTTGAACGTGGAATTGTTGTAGTTGCCTGAGTAAACGGGGGAGAAGGACACTCATGCGAATGTTTCCGTTTCTTGGCAATTTACTTTTCCATGCCATGCATACGAGCCACTGGAGGGATGTGGCTTTGGCTCGAGACCGACGGGAGGGGCCATTAGTATGCTATTCCTCCGTTTGCGGTACCCAACCTACACGTTCGAACTGTTAGATGTTATTAAAGTACACAGTCTATGGTAGCCTTTAACTCCAACAGACAATAATGAACGGGTAAGGATTCCGCTTAAAGCCTGTTCACTCCTTGGAACAAACAGGGTGGTCTGGGGGGTTGCCGAGTTTAGAGTTACTCCCGGAACAAACTCTGCTTAACCTTGGCCGGTTAGCCTAAGCTCCTCGCTTAGGGGGAATCCTGACCTCCACCTTGCTTCTTTGCGGCTGTGTGGCGAAACGATGTTTGCTACCTTGAGCCGGGGATAAATTATCCCTACAATATAATTTTAACATGAAAACACGTGGGCGGTTAAGGCTTTCAGGTAGCCGATTGGGGCGAGGTATGTGTCATCTTCGCGGCGACCTGTTCGATGTTTTCGTTATTGGAGCCGAGCTTGGTTTAAGGGTGATTTAGTGCTTCGCCGAGTCAGGCTAGGCGTTTGGTTTTGGGTCTAATAGCTTGCGGCGATAGTCGCTGGCGTGATTGCCTCTTTGACGTCGCCGCGCTCAATGATGATGTCTACGTCGGAAGACTCGGTGGCGGTGCTGGGACAATGCGCGTCTATGTCATTTCTCGTAACAATCTACTACGATATTATCATGTAATAGCAACACACCACACCTACGCATCTTTTTTATTTATGATTTTATAGTATAATATATCTTATGAATAATAGTTTCGAAAACTCTATTGTAGCACGGCGTAATATTCTGAACAATTCTTTTGCAGTAAAAGAGATAGAAGCAAAAGTCGACATTGAAGGAACATTCTTTGGCAATGAATATTGGTTAACGACACAACAAGTAGCTTCTTTTTTTGAAATAGATGAAAGAACTATTCGCAGATATGTAAAGAAATATGGAGATGAATTGGCTGAAAATGGCTATAGATTAATCTCTGGAAACGAATTAAAATCTTTCTATTCTGGTCAGGACATCGATGTCCTGACCAACACTGACAAGACGACTAGATTGGGTATTTTTAATATTAAAGCGTTCCTTAATATAGCAATGCTATTAAGCGATAGCCCGAAAGCAAAACAGCTGAGGACATTGATGCTGAATATCACAACGGACACTATTACGAAACTCGCAGGGGGAGATACAAAATACATCAATCAACGAGATGAAAAATTCTTATTAGCTTCATATTATAATGAAGGATATAATAAAAAGCTTAGAGATGCATTAAGAAAATTCGTAACAGATAGCAGTGATACGGCTAAATACCCGAATTACAACGATAAGGTGTATAAAGTTATATTTAAAGAAAATGCTGCTGAATATAAAAGATTATTAGAGTTGGGTAAGAAAGATAAAATTCGTGAAACCCTATACGCCGAAGTGTTATCGGCCATTTCTAGTTTTGAGAATACAGTAGCTGAAGAACTCAAAAACAGGCAAGCTGAATTGCAAAGAAACTTAACAAGGGATGAAGCTGACGAGGTTTTTGAAAAAACAGCAAAACACCCATCATTCGAACCTCAAATTGAATTAGCTAGAAGAAATATGGCAAGTCTAGATAATGGATTAAGAAATAAGCGCCACGACAACTTAGGAGAATACATCTATCCATTAAACAAAGAGGACTATGAGAGGTTTCTCGGAGAAAAAAGCAAAGCACTATCAGAGAGGATTGATGATAATCTGAAAATGCTAAAACGATTGAAGGATAAGTAATATGAATTATATTACGTACCCAACATATGATGATTTATTAGACAAACATAATGAGGTTATTCGCAAGTCTGGTGGCGTGATGGGCGTATTTAATGAAAATTTACTGCGAGGCTTTATTGAGTTTATACAAGATGATGTCTATTATCCGAGTTTCGAAGAAAAGCTTACCCACTTAGTTTTTTCTATTGCTAAAAACCACGGGTTTTGCGATGGGAACAAAAGAACGGCTATTATAGCTGGGGCATTCTTCCTAGAGCTAAACGCTTTCGACCAATTTATTATAGATGCCTTTATTCAAAATATGGAAGGTGTTATTCTGCTTACAGCGCAAGGACTAATCAATAAAGACCAGCTTCGCCAAATGATAAACGATTTTATCCATAATGGTGAAATGTCAGAAGAAACCAAAATGATTTATGTGGAACTATTAGGAAAAATAAGCAGTGAAGGATACTTAGCGGAATGAACAAAATAGACAAAATCTATCTCTATATCGATGGAGTGCTAAAAGGCGCTGCTTCACCACGAGAAGATGTTATAGCTCCCATACGCTATGTCAATATTATTTGAAAATGACTGTTAGTCCTCGGAGAGGAGAGCGACGATGTGGGTGAATTTATTCTGCGTTTATTTGGGTGGCGCAATAATTGCGCAGCTCGGGAACGTTGGTCTGGATGGCATCCCATAGGATTTCCGGTACAAATGAACCATAGTCGTGCACTATGAGATTTCGGAAAGCGATGATTCGGTGCCAATCGATTAGATGCGGTCGCAGTACATGACGATGGCATCTAGCGTAAATGCGTCTTTAGGCTCCATAGAGAGGTATCCTGTCGTTCTCGATAAGATCAAAAAACTTCGGACGAACGCCATCGGTAGCGAGCAAGTCGACTTCTTTGCCTAGGTCTTTTTGTAATTCTTCTCGTAAATCATAGTAGGCATTATAGGATTTGACGTCGCCGCGCTCAATGATGATGTCTACGTCGGAGGCCTCTGTAGCGGTGTTCTTGGCGTAGCTACCAAAAAGGTAGGCGCTTTTGATGCCGTACTTTTTGCCGATGTTGGCGACTGTTTGTTGAGTCTGTGAAACTGTAAGCATATTGCTCCTTGACTATATTACAACATAAAAATCGGAAGTTGGGGCGATTTGGCGCGGAAGATATGGGGATTTTGGCTTAGAAGATATGGAAATTGCCGAATGATGCATGGCAAATCCGGAATGATGTCCGGATTTGCCATTGACATAACCAGATTGTTTGGTATAATGGGGGTATGATACGACGAGATATAGAACAAAAGTTCATTAAATATACAGGCGAGAGGAAGGTTATTTTGGTGACCGGTGCGCGACAGGTAGGGAAGTCAACTTTTGTGAAAGAGTTGATTGAGCCGGATCGCACATACGTGACTTTAGATGATCTCACGCTACGTTCGCTAGCTCAGTCTGATCCGAAGCTTTTCTTGATGAACTATGGCTCCAAGCTTGCAATTGATGAGGTGCAATATGCGCCAGACATTTTGTCATATATCAAGATGGAGGTGGATGGCTCTGGGCTCAAGAATCGCTATTGGCTGACCGGCTCGCAGCGGTTTGAACTGATGGCGGGGGTCGCAGAGTCTCTGGCTGGGCGTGTGGGGGTGCTGGAGATGTCGCCGCTATCGGTGGCTGAGAAAGAGGGATATGTGGCGCGTCCACTGGACCCGGCAAAATTGACGGCGGAGCGGACATTTACTCTGGAGCAGATTTTTCATCATATTTTTATCGGTGGGATGCCGGAGTACGTATTGGAGGGGCTGGATCGGGAAATGTTCTTCAGCGATTACGTCCGGACATACCTAGAACGTGATGTCCGCCGACTGGCCAATGTCGGTGATCTCGTTAGGTTTCACCGCTTCATAGTGTCGGTAGCGGCACGCAATGGCGAGGTAGTGAATTATCATTCTATTGCGGAAGACGCCGATATTGACGAAAAAACCGCAAAAAAATGGCTTTCTATTCTTGAGGCGAGTGATCTCGTGTATTTGCTGCGGCCATATTCGAATAACTTGCTGACGCGTACGACTGAGGCGCCGAAGATTATTTTCCTCGATACTGGGCTTTGTGCGTATTTGTGTGGTTGGAACACCGAGGAGGCTTTGGCGAGTTCCGCAGTGGCGGGGCATTTCTTGGAGACATTCCTTATTGCGGAGATTATTAAAAATAAGCGCAATCTCAATGGAACACAGTTTGAGCTTTACTTTTATCGAGATAAAGACCAAAAAGAGATTGATTTGGTCATGAAAGTGGACGACGTGCTTTATCCATTTGAGATTAAGAAGACTGCTCGGCCGGATGTGAACATGCTGAAGAGCTTTCAGGCGCTTGAGAATAAGAAATTCAAAATCGGTGGAGGAGGGCTCATTTGCTTTTATCCCGATGTGATTTCTATTACGGAGACTTATAAGTCGTATCCGATTGCGGCGATGCTTGGGTGAATTTGGCCCAGAAGTTGGGGCGGTTTTGACCCAGAGTTTGGGATGATTTTCAAAAAAAATTCGTATCTGGTGACTCCGGTGCGAGTCGAACGCACAACCTTTTCCTTAGGACGGAACCGCTCTATCCATTGAGCTACGGAGCCTTGAAAATATCGTAAATATGATATAATAGTATTATATCATGAAATCGCAGCAAAATAAAGAACAGAGTGCGGAAGCTGGACAGACGGCTCAGGCGGCTACTACTCCGGCAGTTAGCTCGGTAAAGAAGCATAGACTTTTTGGAAAGAAGAGCGGCGCTAAGACTGAGCAGGAAAAAGTGGATGAGCGACGTGCTGAGGTGCTCGCAAAGGGGCGGAAATTCAAATATCCTTTGCAGTGGACAAAATACCGAGTCGTGGTGAGTACGCTGTTAATCGCGATAATAATGGTGTCAATACTGATTGTCAGTGGGTGGCTGGCGCTATATCGGTTCGGGATGACGGATGAGATGCTGTTCAGAGTGACGAAGATTTTCCCAGTGCCAGTAGCAATGGTGGATGGAGAGACGGTGAAATTCTCGGATTATCTGATGTTCTATCGGAGTAGTATGTTGTCGATCGAACGGCAGTCGGGACAGGTAGATAATCAGAGCAACGTGGATGCACTGAGGATGCAATATAAGCGTGCGGCGCTCTCGGAAGCGGAAGAATATGCGTATGCGATGAAGCTTGCGAAAGAACTTGGTGTCGAGGTCACGAATGAAGAAGTGCAGAACGAATTCAAACGGCATCTGAGTATTGGTGGCATAGAGCGAAGTGAACAGGGATTCATGAAGATTATTGAGGAGAATTTTGGGCTGACGCGCGAGGAATACGATCGGATGTTATATCTTACGCTCGTGAAAGTAAAAGTCGAGACTGCTATTGATGAGCAGGCAAATGCGGTGGCGGCGAGAGTTGAGACATTGCTAAAAAACAATGGTGGTGACTATAATGCGGTGGCGAGCGCGCTCGGTGATAAGGTGATTTACGAGGAGACGGGCGGGTTCGTGTCAAATCAGAATATTGATGGCGGACGAGCGTCGGAGGCATTTAAGCTCGAGCCTGGTGGACAATCTGGAAAATTTGTATCGATGGGTGGTGATGGGTATTATTTCGTGAAACTAATCAAGAAGACCGATACGGAAGTGAATTTCGTGTCGATCAAGGTGCCATTCACGGAGTTCGATAAAAGAATGGCGGAACTTCGAGAAGGACAGAAGATTACAGAATATGTCACCATTACAGACAATGCCTAAAAATAAGCCCTTTGGGCTTGTTTTTATTTGGTGCGGGTACAGGGAGTCGGACCCTGATCTTATCCTTGGGAAGGATACATAATAGCCGCTATACGATACCCGCGACTACTCTTATTATACCACATCTCTTTAAAATATGGTATAATTATCTTATGGAAAAATTCAGGGAAATACTGATTGATACGATAAAAAGGCTGTTTGGAATCGAGACGGAGCCGGAGGTGACGCTAGCGCCGGACAATATCGAGGCAGATTATTCTTCGAATATACCCTTGAAGCTGACGCGCGAGCTACATCGTCCACCGATGGTGATTGCGGAAGAGCTGGCGGGCAAGATTGATGGGGCGAGTGCGACGATGCCCGGGTTTATTAATTTCAAAATAGCAGATGTGGAGCTGTCGCGAGGAGTGTTGAGGCTGAATGATAGCTTTCTAGAAGAGGCTAGCCTTGACGACTTTAATGGGAAGACGGTGATTTGTGAGTTTAGCGATCCGAACCCTTTTAAGGTGTTACACGTAGGGCATCTCTACACGAGTATTATGGGGGATGCGATATCGAGACTATATGAAAATGCGGGGGCGAAAGTGATTCGGGCGAATTTCGGCGGGGATGTGGGGCTGCATGTTGCGAAGACAATGTATGTATTAGAGCAGAAGCCGCTCCAGGAGCTTACGATTGATGACATCGGGAGATGCTATGTCGAGGGGACGGCGGCATATGAAGATGACGTAGAAGCGCGGCGGGCGATTACGGAGCTTAATAAAGAAATCTACCGGATTAATGCGGAGAATATACATGGGACGCCGGTGGCGGACTTGTATTGGAGAGGCCGGGAGCTGTCGTATGAGTATTTTGATAATTTCTATGCGTCGATTGGGCTGAAATTTGATAAGTATTATCCGGAGTCGACTGTGGCGAAGCTAGGGCTTGACACGGTGCGACGCGAAGAAAAGGCGGGGGTCTATGAAAAATCAGATGGGGCGGTGGTGTTCCGTGGGGATAAATATGGGCTTCATACGCGGGTGTTTATCAACAAAGAGGGTGTGCCGACGTATGAGGCAAAAGATGTGGGACTGATATTCCAGAAGGACAAGGACTATCATTTCGATAAGTCGGTGGTGATTACTGGGTCGGAACAGCTTGATTATATGAAAGTAGTATTGAAGTCGGTAGAGCAGTATGCGCCGGAGCTGGTGGAGAAGACGACTCATCTTACACACGGGTTGGTGAAACTGCCTGGTGGAGTGAAGATGTCGTCTAGAAAAGGGAATTTCCTCAAGGCGGTAGATGTGCTAGAGATGGTGCGAGCGGCGCTCCGGGATGAATTTGGCTCGGAGGATGAGAAAGTCTCGCTCGCGGCGACAAAGTATGCGTTTCTAAAATACAAAATGGGCGGGAATATTATCTTCGATCCGGCGGAGTCGGTAAAGATGACGGGGAACTCGGGGCCGTATCTGCTGTATTCGGCGGTGAGGGCGAAGAAGATACTCTCGAAGGCGCGCAAGCGACCGTCAATGATAGCGGTGTCGGCGTATGTGGACGGGATGGAACGGAATTTGGCGAAGAAATTAGTAGGGTTTCGTGCTGTGATCAAAGAGGCGACGGCGGAAATGGCGCCGCATAAGCTGGCTGGGTATCTATACGAGCTGTCGCAGGAGTTTTCGAGATTCTATGAGAATTGTCAGGTGAATGGTGCGCCGGAAGAGGCTGATAGATTACAACTTGTTCAGGCGTATCTCAATGTAATGACGTATGGGCTAGAGTTGCTCGGAATTAAGGTACCAGAGGAGATGTAGAAATGGCGAAGAAAGCTTTACTTTTGTGGGTGGATCTAGAGATGACGGGATTAATCCCGGGGGTGGATAAGATAATGGAAGTCGCGGCGATTGCGACAGATATTGAACTAAATGAAATTGCGCGCTATGAGGGGGTAGTGAGGGTGAATGATAATCTAATGCGCGAGCGGATGCGGGGTGAATTCTGGGATAAAAATGAACAGACGCGGGCGAATCTGATGGCACAAAATTCGACGGGGAAGCCGGTGGAAGAAATAGAGAAAGAGCTGGTGGACTTCGTGAAAAAGAATTTTGGCGACTATGTGTACCTTGCGGGGAATTCGATTCATCAAGACCGGAAGTTCATCGAGAAGGAGATGCCAGAGCTGAATCGCAGAATGCACTATCGGATGCTCGACGTGTCGGCATGGAAAGTGTATTTCGAGCATGCGCTCAAGGTGTATTGTAAGAAAGCGGAGACGCACCGGGCGCTGAGCGACATTGAAGGGTCGATCGATGAATTTAAGACGTATCTGTCCTATATTAATACCGATAAAATAAAGGCAGGGAGATTTATCTCGGCGGAGGAATCGAATGAATAAAAACAGTATGGTAGGGGGATTTGATCCTATCAATGTGACTGGGATAGGTGAGTATAGTGTAAAAAATGAAGTTTTGGGTGAAAATTCACAGCGGAATCTCTATCTCAAAGGAGAAAAAGTATTCCTAGTGGTGAATAAGAATACAATTGAAGTCCGGACGGATGATAAGCTGGCGAAGTTGCTACGTGAGAAATACGAATCGGTGATGGAATCGAGATATTTTGGGCGTGGCGGAATCGAGATTGTACTCGCTGGGGAACAAATCCCGATTGATGAAATCGAAGATTTGGTGCGGCTAAGCTATAATATGACGGAAGCTTAGGCGGCCTTTTTGTCTTTTTTGCGATTGATGCGATTCATGGCTTTGATGATCATGAAAATCACCCAGGCGATGATGAGGAACTCGACGACATTCTGGATGAAATTGCCGTAGGCGATGACGGCGGCATCGCCGGTGCCGAAGAAGTTGGGGATAGTCCATGAGAGATTGGTAAAATCTACGCCACCGGCGACGAGACCGACGATTGGCATGATAATGTCGTTTACGAGTGAGTTCACGATGGCAGTGAAAGCGCCACCGACGGCGACACCGACGGCCAAATCGACGACAGAGCCGCGATTGATGAACTCGATAAATTCTTTGCGAAAACCACTGCTTTTTTCGTGGGTTTCTTTAAGCTTTTCTTTGACTTCTTTCATGATTGTCTCCTATAGTTATTTATTAAATCTTCAAATGAATTACGTAATAATGTTATTTTGGCTCCTTAGTTAGTTTCGGAAAATTCGTTAAACTCGGTATAGAGGGTATTTAGGCTATTGTAGGAGCTTTCGAGCTTGGTGCGGAAGCTGGAGTCGCTGACGTGCTCATAGATGGAGGATTCGCGGGACATAATCATGGAAATCTCGTAAGCCATCTTGTGGGCATAAATGCGGTCGAGAATGCCATTGATCTTGGCTTCGAAAAGATCGGACTCGAGACCTTCTAGATGTAGCTGCTCGTCAGACTCGGCAGTGGAGGAAGGCTTGGCACTGTCGTAAGTGGACTCGAGATAGTTGGTAAGGTCACGAGAAGTGTTGGACAGGATGCTGCCCAGCGAGGCACTGTGCGAGCGAAGATTGGAAGACTTGAGGTCGGATTGGTAGTCGGAGATGGCCTTCATGGTGGAACTTACGTAGAGCTGGAGCTCGATAGTCTCGTCTTTTATGCTGGGGCGCCCACCGGTAAGAACGGCACCGAGAATTGCAATTAGAATGAAGGCGATGATGCCGATGACGGAAATTTTGAAAATTGGTGAGCTGAGGATACCTTTGCCTTTTGACTTGGTGGCGGGGCGAACACTGGCGGAGATTTGCTCAAGATATTCTTTGTTATCCATAGTTAAATTATAGCATATTTCGGCTTTTTGGCGTAAAAGTCTTACTGCAAAAGTCAATACATCTCGAGAGTCTTGTTCGTGATATAATAATAATATGGATAGCGCGAAAGAGGAGATAAAATCTAGACTCGCGGTGGAGGATGTAGTCGGCAAATATGTCGAGCTGAAAAGGTCGGGCCGGACGCTGAAGGGGCATTCTCCTTGGGGTGTAGATAAGACGCCGAGTTTTATGGTGTCGCCAGAGAAAGGGATTTGGCATGATTTCTCGGCGAATAAGGGCGGTGATATTTTTTCTTTTGTAATGGAGGTGGAGGGGATATCTTTTCGCGAGGCGATGGAGAAATTGGCAGCAGAGGCGGGAGTGGATTTGACACAGTATGGGCATGGTGATAAAGACTTGACGCGGCGGAAGCTGCGAGCAAAAGAAGCCCTTAGTCTTGCGACTAAATACTATCAGGCGTGTCTAGTGCGAGATAAAGCCGTCTGTGAATACGTGTTTTATAAACGAAATATGGATAGAAAGACGGTGGTGGAATTCAAGATTGGATACAGCCCGGCCTCGGGGAAAGCACTGCTCGCGGTACTAAAAAAGAGGGGTTTCTCGGATAAGGAGCTAGGGGATGCGGGGCTACTGAACCGGTTTGGTGGGGATATGTTCCGAGACCGAGTGATGATTCCTTTTATAGATACGACGGGGAATGTGATTGGATTTACGGCGCGGATTGTCGGAAAAGGCGAGCCGAAATATTTGAATACACAAGAGACGATACTTTTTAACAAATCGCGATTTATTTTTGGGTTATATAACGCGAAAGAGGCGATTCGGCGAAGTGGGTTCGTGGTGATTGTAGAGGGGAATATGGATGTAATCTCGTCACATCAGGCCGGGGTGAAAGAGGCGGTGGCGACTAGTGGGACGGCGATGACGGAGCAACATCTCAAGATGTTATCAAATCTCACGAGTGATATTCGCTTGGCGTATGATGGAGATGCGGCGGGGGTGAAGGCGACAGAGCGCGCAATTATGATGGCGGGGGATCTGGGGATAGATCTCACGGTGATTTCGAATTATCATGGAGCGAAGGATCCAGACGAGTTGATTCAAAAAGATCCAGCGCTCTGGCAGGCAGCGGTGGAAGAGCGGATGCCGGCGGTGGATTGGCTGCTCATGAAGTATGAGGAGAATCTGAACTTGCGGGTGGCGCCGGATCGGAAAAAATATTCGGACGTAGCGCTGAAATTATTATCGTATGTAAAAGATGAGATTGAGAGGGAGACTTATTATCAGAAAGTGGCGAAGAAGTTGGATATACCGGTGGAGATATTGAAAGAAAAAGGCGAGAGGCTAATGTTGGCGCTTACGAAAACGGTGCGGAAGAAACGGCCGAAAACTGAGGTGGTGCCAGATCATATCAAGAAAATGGAAAATTCGCTTCTAGCGCTTAAGCTATACGGGGGTGTCGTGAAAACAAAAATTCCGCTAGATTTGCCGGAGGATGAGACACGACTTAGCGAGCTCGAGCTGGTGTTTGAAACTGACCATGAGGGGATTGGCGAGCCAAATTATGAGGCGGAGGCGGCAGAACTGATGCGGCGGTATAATGAAGAGATGAATCGGTTGAAAATCGCGGAATTGACAGCGAAATTAGCTGAGCTTGACGAGGAAAGTGAGGAAGCGGAGAGGATTCTACGCGAAATTATGGAGCTTAGAAGTAGCGAATAAGCATGTCCCTCGGTTGCAATTGAATTATGAAACAGCACTGAATGATATGAAAAAATCTTGATTTTTTTAGAAATTTGATTTATACTAGTTGTTAATGAGCTCTATTGACAATGAAGAAATTTTTAATGTAAATGATTTAGCATTTGATTTTGACGAGCCGGGGACGGGTGATCTTGAAAACGAGGAGGAATTCTCGGATGAGGACCTTGCGATTACGGCGGAGAATGTTGATGCTTTTGCTGACGATTCGGTCAGATTGTATTTGCGCGAGATAGGGAAGATTCCTTTGCTTACGCCAGAAGAAGAAGCGGAGCTGGCGCAGCGAATTGTGAAGGGCGACAAGAAGGCAAAAGACAAGATGGTGGAGTCGAATATGCGGCTCGTGGTGTCGATTGCGAAGCGGTATGGGGGACGAGGACTTGATTTCTTGGATTTGATTCAGGAGGGGAATACGGGACTTCTTCGGGCAGTAGAGAAATTTGATCCGGCGAAGGGCTTTAAATTCTCGACCTATGCGACTTGGTGGGTAAGGCAAGCGATTACGCGTGCGATCGCAGATCAGGCGCGGACGATTCGGATTCCGGTACATATGGTGGAGACAATCAATAAGGTCCTCCGGACGACGAGGAAGCTCACAACGGAGCTAAATCGTGAGCCATCGAATGAAGAAATTGCGAAGGCACTTAAGATGGATGTCGATAAGGTCGATTATGTGATGCGTATCAAACAAGACATTGCGTCGCTGGACGCATCGGTGGGGCGTGAGGGAGATGATGAGGATTCGGTGCTAGGTGACTTCGTAGAGGACGAAGAGCGGGCTTCTCCTGAAGATTCAGCCGCAAATCAAATTCTGAAGGAACAATTATCGGAGATTATTGCGACGCTGACTGATCGCGAACAGAAGATTATCCGTCTCAGGTTTGGTATCGGTGGTGGGCGTCCGCATACTTTGGAGGAAGTGGGGAATGAATTTGATGTGACGCGTGAGCGGATTCGGCAGATTGAGGCGAAGGCGTTGTCGAAACTTCGTAAGAATAAGGAAACCAAGAAATTACACGAATATCTAAAGTAGATATTATCTGGGCTGTGATTTGTGATAGAAAAAGGAGATACCATGAAAAAGACCATAAATAAACTTGTTACGTGTATGATTGCTATTTTCATGGGTGGGTTCGTAATGGCGGCGCCAATAGTGGCTGGCATGCCGGTGATGGCAAAATGTCCAGACAAGATGGTGCCATCGGCGATTCTGGGTTCGGGGGCGAAATATTATAATGCGAATGGGGAAGAAGTCGCACAAGGAACACCTGGGGCGGAAAGGTGCGTGGACGCTAATCGTGATTCGGTGAAAGATATTCTGAAACTTGTCGTAGAGATAATGACGGTAGGGATCGGGCTAATCGGCGCAATCGGTATTACGATTTCTGGTATTCAATATATTACTGCTGGCGGCAATGAAGAGATGACGAGAAAAGCGAAGCGGAGAATTTTTGAGATTGTGATTGGATTCTTTGCGTATGTACTAATCTACGCGGCGCTTTATTTCTTGATTCCGGACTTTAAACCATTTAGTTAGGAGAGCAATGAAAAAAATACTTCTTGTCTATAATCCAAATTCGTCGCAGTATGTACATGTGCGTGATGAGGTGTTGTCGCGCGTGGACGAGATCCGTGGATATATGGTGGGGAAGTTTGAGATAAAGAAGGCTACCTTTGAGACGAATGTAAAGGCGCTGGCTAAAGTTTTGGAAGATGGCGATAATGTGATTGCGGTGGGAGGAGATGCGACGGCAGCGGTGACGGCGAATGCGATTATGGAGTCGGGAAAAGATGTGACGCTAGGAGTGTTGCCGTATGGGAATTTTAATGACCTCGCACGGACGCTTGGAACGATGAAGTATGCGGAACTTTTTCCGTTAAGAAACGCAAAAGTTGCGAAATTATTTCCGCTAGATATTGTGGTGGATGGGGAACACTGGCGGTATGCGACATGTTATGTGACGATGGGGATGACGGCGGAGGCGGTGGAATTATTCGATGCGCCGGATTTTCGTAAGAAAATGCAAGAAGGACACCGGAGCTCGTGGCGGTCATACATTGCGCTTGCGAAATGGTACTTCCAGAATCGGCACAAGAAGGAATTTATCCCGGAGTTTTTGCTGAATGGAAAAAAGACCGCTAAAGGAGTGAGTGACTATTGTGCGCTGTCGGGGCGGTCGATGTGTAGAATAATGAAAGGCGGAGATGATTTCTTGAAGCCGAAGGTGTTTCGGAGTGAGAATTGTCGGTTGATAAGCTTCTGGAGGCTGACGTGGCTGATGCTGCGGTCGATTTTGGTACGGACGCCCGGGAGTGAGACGATGGGGGACGAAATTGAGTTTGTGAAGCCGGCGACGGTGGAGCTACAAGCGGAGGGGGAATATCGGGTTTTTCGGAACACGCGGAAGATTGAGGTGCGGAAAGCAGAGCGATATATTAAAGTGTTTTATGGGAGGTAAAATGGAAGAGAAAACGTTGCGAGCGGTTGATGGTACGGGGAGAGGGGAGTCGGTGTCTAGCGGTAGCATGGATGAGAGAAAAGCGCTGGCGCAGGTGGTGGAATATATGAAGGCACATTGGCCGAGCCCGGTAAAGCCGGAATGGCAGGTGACACTAGACGATTATCCGGCGGTCCTAGAACGGGTGATTAATGATTTTACTAAGGACAAGACAAGGGGGCGATGTTTTGTGCGGATAGCGGGGCTCTCGGGGTCGGGTAAGACTTCGCAAATATTACCGGCGGTGGAGGCATACGTCAAAGAGAAGGCATTGCGGCCGGTACTAGTAGCAGCGAGATTGTTTGTTGAATATCATCCATATTATCAAGAGATTTTGAGCGAATATGGAGAGGCAAATCTCCGGAAAATGACAGACGAGTTTAGCACAATCATGATGTTCTTGGTTTTGAATTATTTGACAAAAAGCGGATTTGATGTTGTTTTAGACGTAACATTGCTTGACCCGGCGGTGGAGCAGATACTGCTCGGAATGTTGAAGCGGAATCGGTACTCGGCGATGTTACTCATGATTGCGACTTCGCCGGTGGTGACGGAACATTTTTTGGGTGGGAGAGGATGGCGACACACGAAAGAGACAGAGGCGGAATTTATTAGAGCAACGAAAAAGGCGCTAGAATTCTACGCGCTGAAGGCGCCGGAGATGCGCGTAATTCTCTGGAGTGTATATGATCTTCTGCCAGTGTATGATGGAAAGATGGCGGTGGCACTGGGTACGTTTGAAGAGTACTCGGGGAAGACAGAGTTGCCGGCGGCTGATGATGACGCACGGCGGGCGGCAAAAATAAAGTATATGGAAGAAATGGCTAGGAAGTAAGGCTAGCTCGTGGTTTGCGAGATGGGACTAGTGGGGCTAGCTAGGCGTAATAGATGAGGCTAGCTAAGCGATAGACGGAAGAAATTAGTATCGTAGATTTCGGCGCCTTTGTGCTGGTAGAAAGCCCAGGCAGCCTCGCGGCCTTTGCCTGAGGTAAAGTTTAGCTCGGTACAGGCGTGAGCACGAGCCCAGTCTAGCATGGCGTCCCAGAGGGCGGAGCCGATACCTTGGCCACGGCAGGATTCGTCGGTGACGAAATCTTCGAGATAGGCCATACGCCGAACGATGGGCCCCATGATAATAGAGAGAGTAGCGATGCCGACGATGTGGCCACTGAGAGCGGCTGATTCGGGGGCAGTAGTGTCGGTATCGTCTATAGCGAGCAACATGTCGTGATAAGGAGAGTTGATAAGATCGATAAACCATGCTTCGGGAATCTCGCCACGGTCTTTTTTGGATCGGGAAAGTTGGATAAGTAGCTCGCGGATGCGTGTTGCGATTTCGGGGGTGTAAGTGGTGAGAGTAATGATTTTCATATGATCCTTGTTTAGATTGTTATTTAAATAATGCCTAAATATGGCTGGGGCCGCTAAAGCCTAACGGCGCGAAGGCCGGAAGGTCTTGACATTATGAGCGAAACGCGGTAAGATTTAATTAGAGTTTATTTGGTTCTTCGGTGTGACCCGAAGAACTTTTTTGATCTTGATAAGACCAAAGAGAATGATGATGTCTACATCTTTCTTCTTCACAAATAACCCCCTCGTATTATTAAGTTAGTAGTAATTTGTGGACTTTATCAGTCCGTGCTACACT
>CAZZAI010000012.1:0-18591 GCA_964652665.1 uncultured Candidatus Saccharibacteria bacterium | reverse complement strand
GGCGCATCAATAAAGCAGAAATTCGGGAATAGCCGCTTCGCCGAAACTTCCATCGATTTCTTGAACAGGTCATAGTTCGGATCATCTGGCTCGTAATTAACGCCCGACTTCACCTTGAAAATCGAAATCGGGAAAATCGGCGTCTCGCCCTTGCCGAGACCATTTTCTGTTGCCTCGAGGAGATACTTCGATACCAACCGACCCGCTGGCGTCGTATCAGTCCCAAAGTTAATCGACGTAAATGGCACCTGCGCCCCCGCACGAGAGTGCATCGTGTTGAGGTTATGGATGAATCCCTCCATCGCCTGCAGAGTTTCACGCTCTACATCTTCATTGGAAGCTTCAATCACTTCTTTCGGCCACTTTGCCTTCTCGAGTTTCTTATCATCGCCGAAGTTAATGTCGTCACTCACCTCAAGCTGAAGCTTCTTACCGGCAAACTTATTGTATTTCTCAAGGTTGCGCTTCAGGGCCTTACGATACGATTTATTCACGCCCGGCGCCATCGCATAATCAAAGTTCGGGATAGATTGGCCGCCGTGTTGCTCATTTTGGTTCGCTTGTAAGAGAATCGCCGCGAGCGCCCCATAGGAGCCAATCGAGTTTGGCGTCCTGAGGTGTCCGTGCCCTGTATTAAAACCGCCGTTTTCAAACAACACAAACGGGTCGCTCTGGCAACAAGTAAGAGTCCCCGTCGCATAAAAATCCAGGTCATGAATATGAATGTCACCATTATCATGCGCCGCCGCGATGTCGGGTCGAAGCAAAAGCGTCTTCGCAAAGACTTTCGAGCCTTCCGCACCAAACTGCAGCATCTTTCCCATCGCCGAGTTGCCGTCTACGTTCGCATTTGACCGCTTCACGTCGGAATCTTCACTCGCATCTGCGTGACTAATCGTGCGATAGATATTCATGAGGTCGCTCTTCGCCTCGCGCCGCCTCGACCGTTCTTGTCGATACTGAATATACTCACGTGCCGTCCGCTTAAAGCTCGACTCAAGTAGGACATCTTCTACGATATCCTGAATCTGCTCCACATGTGGAGTGCGCACTTTAATTGTTTCCTCAGCCCGCTTCAGTACCTTCTCTGTCAGGGCCTTGGCACGATCGTGCTTAAACTCCTCAGTCTTGAGCCCAGCCTTCGCGATCGCTTCTGTGATCTTATCAGGGTTGAAATTTACAATTTTCCCATCTCTTTTTACAATTTTTTTAAACATGGAATTAACCTCCTTTAATTTATATTCCATTTTTATCTATGACCTGTCTCTAGGGCGACTAAATGCCTAAGTCCACTCGCTGGATTACTCAAGCAATTAATTGGTAATGCTGTTTCAACCCTACATTTAGCGTCTTATAATTATTCTACCACACTAAATATGGCAATTACAAGACTTTTATGCTAAAAATGTAAAAATTACAACACATACGCGCACATAATCACCAGCAGACATTGACAAAAAAGCACATCCGTGATATAATAATATTATAGGGAATAATCCCAGCAACTTACAAATTTACAAATTGGAGGTATGAATATGAAAAAGCTTGTATTTTTTGTTGCTACGTTGCTCCTTCTCGGTTCCGTCACTTATGCCTGCGAGCCAACCATAGAATACGAAGGCATCTGCAATGACGAAGTCTCATGGACACTAGACATCGCAGGGACTCTTTCCATCGTTGGCACTGGCAGAGTACCAGATTACGACATGCCTTTCTACGCCCACGAAACCTACGAGGAACCTACGACCCTTCCACCCTGGTACGACTACCGTAGCAAGATTAAGACGGTAATCGTTGGCGAAGGAATCACCGAGCTCGGAGAAAGGACGTTCCGGGCATGCCCAAACCTAACGGCCGTCATGCTGCCAAGTAGTCTCACACGAATCGGGACTTCAGCGTTTTGCTTCGACATCAGTTTAACCGAGATCACAATCCCCAGCAGCGTAACCGTCATAGAAGAACACGCTTTTAAAATGAGCGGAGTTCAATCGGTCGAGATTTCCAGCAAAGAACTCACCATCGAAGAATACGCATTCCGCTATGACAACGTCAACATTATCTACTATGGATCAAGCGCAGAGTGGAAAAACCTAGACATCGCCAAAGTAGGCAACAAATTCCAATCCATCACCTTCAGACAAACAGTAAAGGTCGCCTAGGCGGCCTTTTTATTCGTTATGATGAACGTCCAGTAGTCTATTAATATCCGGACAATTCTCTTCACAAATAGACTGCGTCCAATACCGATAAAGGAATGCCACAATCTGAGATCGCGTACAAGGCTTATTCGGAGCAAAAGTGTTTTCGCCAACACCATTCGTAATTTTGTTAGCTACCGCCCACTGCACCGCATTGTAATACCATAAGCTCTTGTCCTTCACATCACTAAAGTTTTCGACTTCTCCCGGCGTCGGAGATCCGGCCAACCGATAAAGTAGTGTAATTGCCTCGGCGCGAGTCACAATCGGATTCGAACTACTTAAAAACGTAGCGGTAGGATTATTCTTATCTTGGCAAACACCACCCACCCCTTTGGTAATGCCTTTATCCGCAGCCCAGCCAATAGCATTCGCAAACGGCCTATTCTTGTCGACATCTCGAAAACACGTCGGTGTATATACCAGGCCTGAAGGTTTTCCGTCATTCAAAATTTCATCCACGTTTCCATTGTTAATAGAAATAGTATTACCCGGATATTTCATCATCCTCCAAATCATAGCGACTATATCCGCGCGCGAAGCATTTTCGTTCACACCAAAAGTTTTACGTGTTGCTAGATTGTCATTTGAAACAAGCCCCATTTCAGAATCAAATACACCCGTTCCAGCATTCCACGTCGAGACATTAATCGGGTCCGAAGCAATTCCGTACGATTCTGCCCAGCGCACTGCATCGGCATACCAAGCCCTGTCATCGACATCGCTAAAAACCTTACCCTCAAGAATCGGATTAGTAATTTCTATATCACGAGACTCATCAGATAGGAAAATATGTCGAACAGTACTCACCTTATTGCCACTACTCTGCGTGTAAGTCCCCACTTCACTTTTGATATTACTAAAAGTAGTCTCATAAGTCCGAAGCCCACCAAAATTCCACATATTACCTTTTGCCGTAGAGTCTGTCACTATAAAACGACCGTCCGACCTAGTCGCCTTGTAGAGTGACGGAGTGAACCGGTCTTGGTGTTCATAGAAGAACCCATATTTACCGTTACCCTCTGCATAGCTATTACTAATCACGAACGATTCGCTATCACTATAGCCAGTACCTATTCCAAACCCCGAGCCTCCACCGTTCTTAGGATCTACGACCTTCTTCCCATTGCCAATCGCTCGAGAATTCTTAATCCAGCTTTCACCAATCGGACAGTCTACGCCAAACCCAGTCGCATCGACATTCCTCACCGTAACATTATCCCATGTCCCATTTTCGAATAGATTAATCATAAAGCCCTTGCCCGAGGTCACATATTCCCCAGGATTCGTATTCTCTGCTCCATCTATCGTGAAGTCCGCAAAATGAAAATTTCTTAGATAGATATCGCCTGTATATCCATTAGTCCATAAGAAGGCTGCTAAATTGTTATAGAAAAACATATCAATTCCACCCGTTGCATATTCAAAATCACTCGACTCGGCATACGGCTTCAAGGTTGTCTGTAATCCGTCGTCATCGTTACCCACACCGACAAGAGCCACATTGCTATATGGTTTAATTACATGAAGCTCTTCCCTGTCACTATTATCATCCATCAGTACATGCCCCAAAACAAAATAGAATGTCCCCTCCGGCATCATGACGGTATGTTTTTCTTCACCAGGCATTTTGGAAACACAACGTATCTCCCATTGTAATAACCAAGTATTATAAAGCATGGCATCCCGCTGTAAATCCGTCGCTTCGCCGCTTTTCACATCAAACCCACCCACAAATCTCGGAACCATACCCGTCAGTTGATCGCAAGATTCTTCCAAGTTTACATTACCAATTCTTGCGAAATCCTTCAGCCGTTTCCTGAGGTTTAATGGCGTACCAGAACCATCAAACGTCAAATTCCCATTCTTATCAATACCCGCCGAAACGAATTCATCAATCGTCATCGTTCCGATCGAAGCATTCGAATTACTCTCGATAGCCGCATGAGCCGCATTATCGCCGCCCAGCGCTACAACGAACATAATTACCATCATACCGATAACCAGAGACGAACCAAACCAGGCATTCAACTTTTTCATAACACTAGTATATCAAAACGCTAAAGTCTTTTCAAGAGCAACAAAAAATGATAATATAATAATATGGAAAATTATCCACAAAACAATTTCTATAACAACACACCAATTTATTCGCAGCCAATCATCAGCCCGCAATTACCAACAGATATTTCAAACAAAAAACAGCACAACAAAATGCGTTGGCCAATCTTCGCAACGGGCCTAATCATTTCGGCGACACTTTTGACTGCTGCTATTGTTATTGACGTAACATTCATACCGAACAATTCCGAAGGTAAATCTTTAGACGCAATCAACTCCGAAATATCTGCCCTGGACCCCCAGATATCAGAAGCGGAAAGCATCGAGGCTCTGGCTTTTTACAACAAAGGCTTCTCAGACGATTATTACAATGCTGCCAATAAGACGTACGATTTAAAAGAAGCACGATTAGCATTACAAAAATCTGCACTTGAACTCACAAGTTTTAAAAAATCGCCCGTGTCCACCGGCTCACTAGCAATATACATAGCAGCAGCAATCTTTTTTATCATTTCTATGATATTATTATTTGCGTTATAGAATCTCTTTTAATCGATAATCTCACTTGCTGGCCTATCTACATTATTCTCAGTGGTTTTCTGTGAGGAATTATTGTTTTCATCGTCCTTTTTTGCATTAGAGTCACCACTATTAACATCGGAATTAGTGCTGCCAGAATCATCCTGTATAGTACAAGAAAATAGCCCACCTGGCACCAAAAAGTTAGTTACAGGCACCATCAGAGCATAGACAGCTAGACCTATCACAATATGATAAAGTCTTTTCTTTGACTTTCGGACCTGTTCCTCATTCCCGCCAGCAGTCAAATATTGAATCCCGACCACGGTAATACCGATGGCAGCCAGAAGCCCTATGGCGGCCATTACAATACTAATCACAAGACAAAGTACAGATATAATCGGAGACTCATTTGAGCTACAATTTATGAGGACAGTCTCCGCGCCACCACAACTCGCAGCAAAAACTTCTCCTGGAAACAAGAACACACCCAGATTAAAACAAAGAAAACACATAATCAAACCTTTCCGCATATACTTATTATAACATAAACATCTATTATTTAGCGTTGTTTCATAATTCAATTGCAACCGAGGGACAATGAGTTATGAGACGGGCGCCGACTCTGTATTTTACTTTTTCAAAATTGTATGGTATAATTACATAGGTTATTTGTGAGCACCTTAAAATCAGGAGGAATCAACATTGAGCGACAACCTCACTCTTGAGCAAGAAGAGGTAGTCCACGAAAATCCTTGTGTCCATTTCGAAATCAAGAATCCGATTGCGCGCAAAATCTTCTACGTGGCATGCTTCATCGCTATGATCTCACCGGTCTTGCTCACGCATTTCCTGAATTAACTCGACCAACCGACGGGCGAGGCAGCCACAGGCGCCTCAGCAAAAAGACTGCACCTGTCCATATCTTGACACGTACCTTCAATCTACGGACACAAATAACCAAAAGCGGAGCAATAGCTCCGCTTATTTTTGTAAAGAATTATTAAGCTCCAGTCTCAATATGAACCCCGTCACCTCTTCGAGGTTATATTTTCCCTTACAATAATTCATAATATCTTGATGCTGGCATGGATCCGCCTCAAGTATTAAATGCCGTACACCTAGCTGACACGCTTCATCAATTAATTCATAGATTAGTTTAAGCCCTCCATCGTCCGCGTACAACGCGAGCTCCGGCTCAAATGAGAGCGCGTCCTTGTCTAGCCAATCCCAATTTCTATCGACATAAGGCAGATTCGCTACCACAACATCAGGGGTAGGTATTGCGCCAATCTTGACTTTTTCTAAAAGATATGATATAATGAATATTATAGGCACATTCAGCTTTTGTGCATTCTTTCTTGCCACCTCTAGCGCATCAAAAGAGACGTCCACTCCATAAACAATCGCATTCGGAATCTGTTTTTTAATCGTAATCGCAATACAACCAGACCCCGTCCCAACATCTAGAATCACCGGTTTTTCGGGTAAAACCGCCTCCCTTGCTTTTACGCCAGGCAGAATCGGTTTCCCTGCCATCGAGAGCACCATGTCGATAAGCTGCTCGGTCTCCGGCCGAGGTATCAGTACTCGCGAATCGACATCAAATTCTTGCCCATAAAATTCCCGAACGCCGTCAATATAAGCCTGTGGCTTCTTGCCCGCCGACAACTCATTCGGCATTCTTAAGCTCACGCTCATTTTTAATCAGTTCATGAATGATATCTTCAATATCACCATCCATTACTGCCGGAATATTGCTCCGCGAATAGTGGATTCGGTGATCAGTTACTCTATCTTGAGGGAAGTTATACGTTCGAATCTTCTCGCTTCTATCCCCGGTGCCGATTAATGACTTTCTGGCGCTAGATGCCGCCGCCATTTCTTCGGCCTTTTTCTTTTCAAGAAGCCTAGAACGGAGAATCGCCATCGCCTTGACACGGTTTTGTTGTTGACTACGCTCATCCTGCATCGCCACCATAATACCTGTCGGAAGATGTGTAATTCTCACCGCCGAATCAGTTGTATTAACACCTTGTCCGCCGTGCCCGCCAGATCGATAGATATCAATACGTAGATCCTCTGGATTAATTTCCAAATCTTCTTCCGCCGCCTCTGGTAAGACTGCCACGGTCGCCGTCGAAGTATGAATGCGTCCCTGTGATTCCGTCACCGGCACTCTCTGTACGCGATGAACACCACCTTCAAACTTTAGTTGTCCATACGCGTCATCACCAGAAATCTTAAAAATTACCTCTTTCATTCCGCCAGCCTCATTCTCGTTCCGAGATACTAGCTCAAGTTTCAGTCCATGCCCCTCGGCATACTTCTGATACATCCGATAAAGTTCCCCAGCAAAAAGCGACGCCTCATCCCCACCCGCTCCCGCGCGTATCTCAAAAATTGCCGGTTTATCATCCTCAGGATCACGCGGTATCAAGAGCTCTTCAAGCTTCGCCTCTAGCTCAGGAATCTCGGCTTTATATCTTTCAACATCCGCGCGAGCGATTTCGCCAAGCTCCGCATCGTTTACCAAATCTTCGGCATCAGCCAAATTCCTTTTATCAGCTTCAATCTTTTCATGCAGCTCAATTATCTCTCGAAGCAAACTTGCCCGCTTGCCCTTAGCGGCAAAATCAGGCTGACTATAAGCATCGGGTGTCGCTAAAAAATTTTCGATTTCTCTCAATTCGTCTTTTATTTTTTTAATATCCATGGTATAATTATAGCATACATTTTCAATTTGGGGATTTAGCTCAGCTGGCTAGAGCGTACGATTCACATTCGTAAGGTCATAGGTTCAAGCCCTATAATCCCCACCACCGTTTAAGTTAGAAACCGCCTATGCGGTATTTTTTTACCGCATTTAATTACTTTTCTTCATACGCACCGAGAGTCACATTTACCGCGATCTCTTTTCCATCACGTATCACGGTAAGCTGAACTGTATCCCCCGGCTTGTACTCACCAATAAGCGTAGAAAGCGATCCACGAGAACCAACCTTCACGCCATTTACTGCCGTAATTATATCCTTGTTTTTAATTCCCGCTTTATCCGCCGGGCTTCCAGAAATCACCGCAGAATATGCCGACGAGCTGTAGACATAAATGCCTTCTGACACTGGTAGATTATAACTTTTCGCGACCTCCGGCGTAATCTCGATAGAATAAACTCCGACATACGCGCGCTTTGCTTCTCCAGTTTCAGTAAGTTGCTTCAACATACCTTTGACAGAAGAAATCGGAATCGCAAAACCCATATTCTCAGCCGCTGAAGTCGTCGCAGTATTAATTCCAATCACTTGCCCAGCCGCATTCACGAGTGGCCCACCAGAATTACCAGAGTTAATCGCGGCATCCGTCTGGATCATATCTGTTAATTTTTCGCTCATTGTCCCACTCGCATCTGTTGCGGTCAAGCTCCTCCCCGTCCCCGAGACGATCCCACTCGTCACCGAATTTTGATATTGTCCCAGTGCATTCCCAATCGCAATCACTTGCTGCCCCACCGTAATCGTTTTCGAATCACCAAGCGTCGCCGCCGGCAAGTCAGACGCGTCCTTAATTTTCAAAAAAGCGATGTCATTAAGCGGATCATATGCCGCAAGCTCGACTTTCTCATAAGTCGTCCCGTCATCAAGTACCACCGTGATAGTTTTTGCGCCCTCAATCACGTGTTTATTTGTCAGGATATATCCATCTGAAGATACAATTACTCCCGTCCCAGCCGCTTGGCTCGTGTAGCTCTGACCAAAGAAACTTGTCGAAGTTACACTAGTCACAATCGAGACCACACTTTCGGATACCTTATCAACAATGTCCGCTACCGTACCCTCAACAAAGCTCACGGTATTACCATCAGTGCCATCAGTATTCAGAATCGTAAGTGGTGTCGACGCTTTCTCGAAACTAAGATACGAGAACACCGCACTAGTCCCAGATAGCAGTATCGCTATGCTCGCAAGAGTGACAGCGAGGACGTTTCCGCCGTTATTTTTTCTACTGTCACTTTTCGATACTTCAACTACGCTCGCTTCAATCTTTTCGACATCTTTAGATTTCTTATCCTTGTTCTTCTCTACTTTAGCAGGCTTTTCCACTTTTTTGGCCTTTTTTACTGTTTCAGTTTTTTCTTCAGTCACGATTTCCTCCTCCTTTTTCTCAACATCCTTATTAACGCTATTCTCTTCGTTCATTTTTTCTCCTTTCTTATATATTAAATCTCGGTTCACTAAACCAAATTACGATAATTCCTATCAATATCGCACCAAATATGACCGGACCAATGATATTCTTAAAACGAAAATCTTCTCGATATTTTATCATCGTCTGTCGCGCAAGATTATAGATAAAGGCAAAAGTTGTTAAAATAATTGCCGCTTGAGGAATCTTAATTCCAGTATCCCCGAAAGAATAAATTATCGCCCATGCGTGACACATCCAAGCCACTTCCGCGAATACCAACCCACATACTAGAGTCGTAAGCGTAAAATCTTGCGCGTTCGTTTGCACTAGCACATGCCGACTTGCAGCGTATCCCACCAAGAACGATAAAATTACCGTCATCGCAGCATTCATTTCGGAAGTCATAATCATTACAGTAGATATGCCCAAGAAAACTGCCGTTAGTGACTGGATCAAATTTGCCGTCTCACTCGACATCGGCTTAATAAATAACAGCCATACTATATATATACCCATCAAGATAAAATGCACCGGCGCGAGCGAGCTACCAACATAATATGACAAAAGTACAACTGATAATCCAACAATCAAGTCGACCAAATTTGATTTAATATTGATGAGTAAATATCTACGTCTCACCGCAAAAATTCGCCACTTGCTGACTAGAACTAACAAAATCCCTATAAGTGGGCTGCCACTAAACACAGTGATAAGCACCGCAAATACCCCGAGTAGAATATTCAAAAATACGTGCACTGCATTAGATGCAATATTTCTGGATTTTCTTGCTAATACATAATCTGCCATATGTATATATTATAACAGAAAACTTAAAGAAACCTGAAAAATACAAACTAACGCTTAAAAATAAACATCATTATGCTATAATATAATAATATGACACCAACATTTTTTCAAAAACATCCATTATTAAAAGATTTGCTAAGCCTTGCAGCATTTGTGGTCGCGATTGTCGTCGGCACACTTTTTCTGAATACTTATATATATCGATCTTATAACGTAGTTGGTAGTAGCATGGAGAATACTCTCCAGAATGACGATCGCGTCATTGTCAATCGCGCCGCCGTATCTTGGGCGCATTTCACTGGCAATGAATATATTCCTGACCGTGGTCAAATCATCGTTTTCATGAACGAAGATGAAGAAGCCGCCAAGGCCTACAAAGAGGCCGGCATAGAAAATCCGGTGACTTGCACCGTTCCGACTAACGTCAAAGATCAGTACATCATCAAACGCGTCATTGCTTTTCCTGGCGAGCGCGTCACCGTAAAAGACGGTATCTTAAAAGTCTATCAATGGGATGAAGAAAAGAACGATTGGAACGATGGCACAGTCTACGACGAAGAATGGCGCACATCCGAGACTGAAGGCCCCAAGAAATACACTTCAGGTGAAGTTGATACCATTGTTCCGACAGGCGAATTATTTGTTTCCGGCGACAATCGTGAAGGATCCAATTCATGGGACTCTCGCAATGGGCTTGGTACAATCCCGTTCTGTCGCGTTATTGGACCAGTTTCATTCCGTCTCTACCCATTTGATTCAATGCGCACTTTCTAAGCCGCTCGAACAATAAATTACCAGAATAGAAATTAATCACCATGTTATACTTTGCGATTTTTTAGATAAAGTGCTTTCTTATATCTTACCAATCAGCTTGACGGATTCGGCACTTGGTAACTCTTCGACATCGCGCAATTTTCTCTCAATTTGACGAGAAGTAACCTTCGCAGACTCAATTTTATTAGCAGACTCTACCAATTTCTTCTGTACGCCTTCTAGCAAATCGCCAAATTTGCCAAATTGCGTTTTGACCGCACCAAGAAGCTGCCACACTTCGCTCGATCGCTTCTCAATCGCGACCGTCCGAAAGCCCATCAGGAGCCCCGACAGCATCACAGGAAGAGTCGATGGCGCCGCAATCGTAATGTTGTATTTCTTCCTAATCTCTTCCGACAGACCAGGGATCCGTATTATCTCAGCATAAAGCGACTCCGTTGGCACAAACATTATCCCGAAGTCAGTAGTGGCAGGTGGATCGAGATATTTGGTCGATATCTTCTTTGCTTGTTCTTTCACATCCACGGCTAGCGCCTTACGAAAAGTGGCAATTTTTGCGGCGTCGCCTTTATCGTAAGCCGAGATCAATCGGGAATAATTTTCTACTGGGAATTTCGAATCAATCGGGAGGTAAACATCTGCTTCCTTACCAGGCATTTTGACTGCGAATTCTACCCGATCATTTGACCCAGCTTTCGTGATAATGTTCTCCGCATACTGTCCATCATTCAGTATATCTGAAATGATCGCGCCAAGCTGAACCTCGCCATATATCCCCCGAGTCTTCACCCCCTCCATGACCTTTTTCAGGTCGCCTACGCCATTTGCAAGGTTTTTCATTTCCCCGAGCCCTTGATAGACTTCAGTTAGCTGGGTACTAATGGCCTTGAAGCTTTCATTAAACCTTTTCTCGACCGAAGCTTTCAACTTTTCATCAACTGTTTCGCGCATCTCCTCGAGCTTTTTTTCGTTTCCGGCCTGCAGTCGGTCCAAATTTTCCGCGATTTCTCTACGATTCTCGCGAAAATTTCGATCAATTTCGGGATTAACCCTCGAGATTTCAGCCTCCATCCGAATCAGTCTCTCCTCCAGCGACTTATAATCTCGCATCTCACGCGGTTTCCGCCCACTGTATATTATATATACAAGCATCACCACAATTATCACCCCCACCACACCAATAAATATATCCATAAGCACATTATATCACAAAACACGATATATATCAAAAAAGCAAGCTTCTTTGCTTGCATTTTTCATCATGGAGCCGCCTGTCAGGCTTGAACTGACGACCTACGGTTTACAAAACCGTTGCTCTACCAACTGAGCTAAGGCGGCATGTGATAATTATATCACATTTTTATCCATTTGTTCAAGAGTTATTTCAGAACTTTTTTATCGTACTTAGACGCTCCAAATCCAAGAATCAACATAAATATAGGCTCAAAGATGAATAGTCCGATAGCAAAAGCAATACCATGTTTGAACGCTTTTGACATCTTTAACGAGTAATACGCATTCACGCCCAAGCCAAATATTGTACTAAAAGCAGAAATTACCGAGATTGCCGTATTCCCATCTGGTCCAGCAGTAGCACTAATTATGCCATTAATAAAACCAATACAACACGCCACAGCAATCATAATCCAAAACCATTTCTTAATCCCGGCAATCTTGTATAGAATATAGACATTGTAAATTGGAATTAATGATTTCCAACCAGGTTCACCTGCTTTTTTAAAAATCTTCCATCCAGCAATTATAATCAATGCATACCAAATTAAGATAAATACCAAAGCAACCCCATAAGCACCACCAACCGCAGCAGCTTCAGCGGGAGTTAAAGTTCTTTCCATTTCCACATCCTTTCTATAGAATTAATATTTATAAATATTATACCACAAATAAACAAAATACAATATAGCATAACCACAAAATAATCACATGCAGCCATATGAAATATTTGTCATATCATTTTTTTACTACATTTGATATAATTGTGAAAAGAAAGGAGTTATATGTTTAATTTGAAAAATAGAATCGCCGTCGTGTCCGGCGCGTCGAGCGGACTCGGCGTGCAAATGGCGACCGCCTTCGCTCGCCAAGGAGCAGACCTCATGCTTCTCGCCCGCCGCGTTGAACGCCTCGAGGAACTCGCTGCGAAGCTGCGTGATGAATTCGGAATAAAAGTCATCACTGCAAAATGCGATGTTACCTCTACCGAAGACATTGAGGCAGCCGCCACGAAATGTGAGGAGGAATTCGGCCGTTGCGACATCCTTCTAAACTGCGCCGGTGCATCTAGAGACAAAGGCGTTCTCGACATGACCGATGAAGAATGGGATTTCACTATCGCTACCGACGAAACCAGCGTGTTCAAGATGACCCGAGCGTTCGCAAATCTCATGGTAAAGCATAATTATGGCCGTATCATCAATATCGCCTCCATGTACGGTCTCGTCGGCAATACCGAGATTCACACCATCGCCTATCATACGTCGAAAGGCGCCGTGGTAAATTTCACCCGCGCCGTCGCCGCCGAGCTTGCAACTAAGGGTATCACCTGTAATGCCATTTGTCCGGGCTACTTCGAGACCGAGCTCACCAAGGCCGTCCTTGACACTCCACGGTTCCAGGAGTTTGCAGAGACCCACGTTCCGATGGGCCGCTACGGTAAGCCAGGCGAACTCGATGCCGCCGCAGTTTTCCTCGCCTCCAAGGAGGCCTCCTACGTCACAGGAGCAATACTTCCCGTCGATGGTGGCTACACCGCTATTTAATATCAATATAAGGAGAAAACATGAAAACCAAATACACCGGTACTAAAACCGAAGAAAATCTGAAGAAAGCCCTCGCTGGCGAGTCTGAGGCTCGCAACAAATACACTTTCTTCGCGTCGAAAGCTAAGAAAGACGGCTACGAGCAAATCGCCGCTATCTTTCTTGAAACTGCTGACAACGAAAAAGAGCACGCCAAAATGTGGTACAAGGAGCTTCACGGTGGCGCCGTAGAGGATACCATGACAAATCTCGAAGCTGCCGCCGACGGCGAAAACTACGAGTGGACCGACATGTATGCCGAGTTTGCCCGTACCGCTCGCGAAGAGGGTTTCGATGAGCTCGCCGAAAAATTCGAGGGTGTCGCCGCCATCGAGAAATCCCATGAGGAACGCTACCGCAAACTTCTCGCAAATGTCCGCGACAAAAAGGTCTTCAGCAAGGATGGCGACGCCATCTGGGTTTGTCGCAACTGCGGCCACGTTGTAGTCGGTAAATCCGCCCCCGAGGTTTGTCCCGTCTGTAACCATCCACAAGCCTACTTCGAGCTAAAACCAAACAACTATTGATACATAAAGCCTCGTGAAAGCGGGGCTTTATTACATATTTTCTTCCGAAAAAAGTTCCACCTTGTAGCTATCATCCACCATCTCTTCCCCAGTCAAATCTTCGCCGAGCGCCTTGTACGGCGCAAACTGCGCCGCACGATCGTGCGCACTCATATATCCCCGCCCCGGTGCGTGAAAATGCGGCAAATCCATAATGTCCGCGTATTCGTCCATTTCACTCATGCTTTATGCCCTCCGATTTGATTATTGCGTGCTCGCATCGTTCCTGCCTCCTCGTAATTTGCCGCCTTGAGCAGCGCATTTTTTCCATATTTTTGCCTTATCGCCACTTCCGCCGCTTGGAGTCTTTGCCCTTTCTCGCGCGCTTCCGCTTTCGCATCGTAATCCGTAAAAAGATCCATCTGCCCAGCGCCCCATCTCCCGTCATCGTCTTTTACGCGACCCGCCACCACATAGATCGCACGTACCTTGAGCTCGCGGTTGACATTTTCATCGAAGATCACGAGGGCCGCCTCCGCAAAAGTCTTACTGAGATTTGTGTATTCGTCTAATGTCAACGTCCCGTGTGCCGGTTTTGGCACTTCGCGACCATAATGGTCTATATGAAGTGGCCCCGTGTAATTCTCGAAATCTTTATCGTAGCACACCGTCAGCACCACTTGATTTGTCACCAACTTTTTCTCAAAAAGTTCTAGCGCTAGCGCGTCCGCCATTTCCCACACGATCAGCCTCGCATTATCGAAATCATACGGCTCGTGAAGTACCTGCCCCATACTGACACTATGATTGTCTGTCGTATATCCTTTCACGTCCGGCATCGTCACCGGCTCCCAGCCCCACGCGTGGTCAATAATTAGTTCCGCGTTAATGCCAAATGTCGTATACAATTTATCCGCTCCCACGAGCGAGTATTTCGCGAGCTCGCCCATCGTGTGTATTCCGAGGTTTTTGAGTCTCCTTGCTATCCCTGGCCCCACCCGCCAAAAATCCGTAATTGGTGTATGTCCCCAAAGTTCCTTCCGATACGAAGCCTCATCTAGCTCCGCAATTCTCACTCCGTGCTTATCGGGCGCCGCTTTCTTCGCCACTATGTCCATCGCGATTTTCGCAAGATACATGTTCGACCCAATTCCTGCCGTTGCAGTGATACCAGTTTCCGCAAGCACTTTTCGCACCATCCGTTCCACCAAATCTCGCGCCGAGCAACCATACATCCGAAGATACGGCGTAAGGTCTACAAACACTTCATCAATCGAATACGGATGAATGTCTTCCGCCGCAACGAAACCTGTATATATATTGTATATTTGCCGACTCACTTCAACGTATTTTCGCATCTGCGGCGGCGCCGCCTCAAAATCCACCCCAAGCCTCCGCGCCTTGGACAGCACTTCATAAAGCCTCGGCCGCCCGCCAATGTCAAGCACCTTCTTGAGCGCCGGGCTCACTGCGAGGCAAATCGTCTTCTCCGTCCGCGAAAAATCCGCCACCACAAGCCTCGCCTTGAGCGGATCGAGCCCCCGCTCCACACATTCTACCGAAGCATAAAACGATTTCAAATCTATCGCAGCGTAGCACCTTTCCATAGGGATATTATACCGAAAATTCACAAAAACACAAAATTGATACCATTTATGTTTATGTATGTTATAATGGTTATATTAAACAAGTGGAAGGTCATGAATAAAATAACAAAACTATTCGCAGTTAGTTTAATATCAACCCTAATCGGAGGGAGCGGGATATTCTGCGCTAGTGCCGGCGCAGCGCCTCTTGTTGCTACGAGCGACGCGGCATCCGCGGAAACCAGCACCTCAACTATTACCTACCCTTATTACGGCTTTGTCGAAAATCCGGACGACCCTTGGGAGTCAGTGTATGACGCTCTCGATGAAACTGGCACCGTAGAATACAGTGATGATTTCTTTATGGTCCCCTCACCTGGCGACCATCCAAGACTTCGTGCGTTGTCATACGCGCTCGCTCTCGCTGGGTTTGAAAATGAGGCCGACGGCTATCCTTCTGACGATGATACGCCAAACCCTAAACTTACAAAAATGCTAAACGAAATGGGCTTCTCGGACTACGAATATTGGGACCTCGCTTCCGACCCGGACGGACACTCCATGGGTACCACCATTGGCCATAAAACCCTCCCGAACGGCCAAGAGCTAGTGGTTATTGCTCCACGCAACTATAATTATCTGACCGAATGGATCTCAAATCTCAACGTAGGCACCTCCGGCGACCACAATGGTTTCGCCGAGGCAGCCGGTCTCATCGTGGACCGATTCACCGATTACGTCACGAGCCGCGATCTCAAGAACTACAAAGTCTGGGTCACTGGCTATTCTCGTGGCGGTGCCGTCACTGACTTATTTGCAAAGTATATCAATGAAAGCATCGAAAACTACGATTTCGCACCTGATGACTTCTACGCCTACACATTCGGCGCACCCAAGGCTAGCATTACAGAGACTAGATTTAGTAACATCCACGACGTCAAAGATGGCGACGACCTCCTGCTCGGCTATGTCTTCCCAGAGAAGTGGGGTTTCCATAATACCGGTACTTACGAAGAAATCAGTCCTGCCGACCTCGTCATCTCGACCTCAATAGTAGATATAACAGATATTGCTGATAGCTCGCGCGTCATGAACCTTTTCTTTGGCAATCCCGAACTCACAAAGAAGGTCGGCGAGATGAACGGACGCGAGTTCATGGATGCCTGGATGGATTTTGTAATTGACAATGGTCTCACGCGTGACTACTTTAACTCTGAAGTCCGGCCACCACTTTCCGCCTTTTTGAAAGCCTACCAGACTCGACCAATAGACAAGCAGGACGCTTTGCTTAATTTCTTCATCGATTCCGAGCATGGTCTTGCAGCTATGATTAAGGGGAAAGTTATCGAAGATCTGACGTCCGGTAACTACCCAGGAGACACCGTCGCAGCAGTTCTTGACAACTTCCCAACCTACCGCGATATCGTCAAGCTCCTAAAAGGTACCGCTACTAGCGCAGACATCGACGAGCTCGCCGCAAAACTTACAAGTTATCTTGGCGAGTATTCCGAATATGAATCATTGTGGGGCACTCCAGGCATCACAGAGGTAGAATTCGCCGTCATCAAGACTAATCTTCCTCTACTCGTCAAAGCTCTCGCTCCTATCGTCAATTCCGATGCGGCTTACACGCAGGCCACCTACGGCGAAGACAGCTCCCTATTCTATGCCTACACTCTTGGCTCGAATGCAACCGACCTCGTCTATGGTCACATCCCAGAGAGCATCATGCCACTGTTAAAGAGCCTAATTCCGACCGATCTTCCAGGTACACCAGAAACCGGTGCAAGTACTAGCGTCGCCCAAGGCTCCAGCGCAAGTATATATGTCGCTGTTGCATTCGTCACAGTTACTACCATGCTTGGATCATCCATGATACTCATAAGACGCCGCCGCTAGGTTAACAAAATCGCCCGATACGCTCGGGCGATTTTTATGATACGCTCCATTTGAAGACAACTTACGGACTGTTATGGTTCGTAAGTTTTTATTATAAATAAAAATAATGTTCTCTTTCTAGGAAGGTGGACATTTTTTATGCTTGAATTTAAAACAATTGAAGAACTTAAACCTAATCCTAAACTACTAGAACTTATTAAAAACTTAACCCATAAAACTAAAAAGGAAAAGTTAAAGTTCTTCTAAATACTAATTTACAGTTTATAGAGCAAACCATTTTTATTTTCTGATAAAAGATTACCACAGACTATTGCAAAATAATTATCAATTATTGTCTGACACATTCCGTGAACAAATATAACACATATATCTTTTTCAATAGTACTGTAATGTACCATAGGAAGACGCATACTATCTTTTGTATAAGCGTCATTAATAAATTTTACATTATTCACTTTTAACCCACGAATAAAATAATTCTTTTGATGGTTGAGTATATTCATAATCTAATTTACTTTCATAATTATCTATAATATTAATTGCCTCTTTTAATACTTCTTCTTTTGACTTATTAGCAACATCCAACAGAACTTCATTTGGTAATAGTTCTCTATTCATAATTTTTTTAGTTGACACTTCAAGTAGTTCTAAATCAACTAATCCTTTTTCACCACGTGAAAGCATTTGATTTTTATTTTGTTCATAATTTGACGAAATCAGTTTTAAAGTTATAAAATTTGCACCTTTAAATATTGTAGGAATTTCCCTAGTTCTTAAATCATTAAAATCTAAGGCAATTATATTTTTAATACCTTTATTATAAAAATACTTTAATAATTCAATTGAACTTTCCCACATAACTTCTTCTTCATATTTACCCTCATCAACATTATCAGGAATTCCAAATTCGGGAATCATATTTTGTTCAAAATACACCCCCTTATAATGTTCATATAAACCTTTAGCTAATGTCGTTTTTCCAACTCCACTTGGTCCAATTAGAAATATAAAATCTTTCATTCTATCACCAACCTATTAACATTATATCATAGTTTTTCTAAATCTAATTACATCGCAATATTACTATTTAGCAATTGGTTTAATTCTTTCAAAATTAATTTTCTTCATTTAATTCAAAATTTTCTTTTCTTCTTTTCTAAATCAGATTTAAATAGTCTGTATTTTCTTTTATATCTAAAAACTCTCATACAAGAGGGTCTTTGACTAAATCTTTTAT
>CAZZAI010000011.1:0-20550 GCA_964652665.1 uncultured Candidatus Saccharibacteria bacterium | reverse complement strand
GTAGCACGGACTGATAAAGTCCACAAATTACTACTAACTTAATAATACGAGGAGGCTGTTGGATGGAAAATATCCTTGAGATACGATTCCTATTTGGTCTACTTAAGATCAAAAAAATTTCTCGACCAGTGAAACACTAGTCGAGACAACCAACATACTTTAATTCTACCACGTCATAAGCAAAAATACAAGGCCTTCTGGCCTTCGCGCCGTTAGGCCGAGTAGCCCCACGCCACTTGTCCACATTGCCCATTTTATGATATGATAATACTATGAAGATTGCATTCTTTACCGATTGCTATTTGGATTTGACTGGTGGTATCACGACCGCTATTAATGCCGAGAAAGAAGAGCTAGAGCGACGCGGACATACTGTACAGATCTATTCGAGCGCCTATCCGCGCTCCGATAGGGAGAAGCAAGCACTCGCGAAGAAACACATCTTCCCTGTTCCTAGCTGCAAGATATTCGGTCGCGGTGCCACTCCAATCGCTCGTCGCCCACGCGTGATTGAAAAGTGGCTAATGAAAAACCATCCTGAGCTCCAGGAATTCGATATATTCTACGTACACTACGAGGCTGGCTGCTCGATCGCCGGGCTCCGGCTCGGTAGTAGGCTAGGTATTCCGACTGTGCAGGTAATGCATGGCCGCGAGGATGTCGGCGAGGCACATATTATACCGCTAGGTCTCCGCACTTTTGTGGCGGTGATGCTAGATTGGTTTCATTCGTGGTATCTACCCCATCCGCTAAAAGTACGCCGCGATGACTATTTCGCGAAGACGATCGCCAGTGCGAAAATGTGGACTTTGATGGTAAACCACGCAAACTACGCTGATCTAGTAATCACCCCGTCAGAGAATTTTCGCAACATCCTGACGCATTACGGCGTAGCGCGAGAAATCGTGTCTCTTCATCATGGTGTGCCAGATGAGCTTACTAGGACTCCGGTATCTCCTAGAAAACTGTCTGACAACGAGAAGCTACGGATTGTTTGGCACTCGCGTCTCTCTGGCGAGAAGCGGATTCTGCCATTCTTAGAAGCGCTAAATCTTATCACCGAGGCCAAACCGTTTCGGGCCACGCACTCGCCATACCATCTTGATGTGTATGGTGATGGGCCAGATCATCCGCTCGCGGTGACTTACGCGAAGCTACATCGCCTAGATGTAGCATTTCATGGTAATACTGATTTTAAGGAAATAGAGCAGACTATCAAAGAGGCCCATCTCGATGTCTTAGTTTCTTATAATTATGATACTTTTGGTATGATTTTGATCGAGGCGGAGGCATTGGGCACGCCCGTGATGATTGTCGATCCGGCGCTGGGAGAAATTGTCCCGACTGATGGATATATACTTTCTGCTGGTCCCACTCCAGAACAGATGGCGGCATCGATTATGCAGCTCATCGGTTGTCCATCCAAGGTCGAAGAGATGAGCAAAATCATGATTAAGAACCGTCACCAGGTTAAGATTTCCACCTCTGCGGATCGTCTCGAATCCGTCTTTCGTGAGCTAATAAGGAGTCGGTGGAAAACTTCCGCAAAAAGTCCAAAAAACTTATGAAAAAGTATTGAAAATTAAACAAAAGTGGTATAAAATAGAGACATGAATAAAATAAACAGGGTCATCACAAAAATAATAGCTGTTATCGTCCTCTTTATGGGAGTTTTGAACGTCATTGATGTGATCTATGCAGCTAATAGTGCTGGCGCTGTTACTAGTGATGGTACCGCTTGTCCTCCAACGTCTCCATGCAAAGGCATGGATCTCACCGCCGAGGTGAATCTCCAGACTTCTGCCACCGTAAATATCTCTGTAGCTAGTGTGAATCTTAACGTTACACCGAGCAAGAACGGCACTTTTGGCTCTACCTATCGTGAAGGCAATACTAATCCTATCACCGTTTCCGTCTACACCAACGCGACTACGGCTATGAATGTACAAATGACACCGACCACTACAAGCCTAATGTCTGGTAATAACCAGATTCAGTCTATCGACGGGACTTATACCGCAGCCACTTTCCCGAATGATCGCTGGGGCTACTCTATTGATGGGGTCAATTATAATCAGATTAGTAATCCTACCATTGTCGACTCGTTTACACGAAGTGGATCTACCGCTCACGTCACTAATGTTTACTTCGGTATGAAGCTTACCCAGGCTACTCCTCCAGGAGAATATACTACTACCTTGAACTTTAGTGCAGTTGCCGCTAGCTAGCCCATATTCTTGTGCTATAATATTAAATATGAAGAAATATTTCGCCGACATTCTGACATTAATCCGTTTTGTTCTGGCTATCGTCCTATGCGTCTTGGCTTTCACCGGCGGCGATTTGGGGGCCGTCTTCTTGATTTTTGTGCTTGGTGAGTTGACCGATGCATTTGACGGCACTTGTGCTGCGAAATGGCCTTTCCCGAGTGACCACACTCCGAGATACCGTAAATACGCCGCGAAATACGACATGTTTACAGATACGTTTTTAGCAGTCGCGATGGGGCTTTTCTTTATTATCCGCGTTAACCTGGTTGGGGGTCTAGTCATCTTGATTGGCTATAGTGTACTTGCGATTATTATTGATCTGATCGTGTATGGCAAATTAATGGGTCACCCCGACGATTACAGGCCATCTTCGCTGATGGCGCGCAATTTCCCGCTCGCAAAAAAGTTAGTTTTGACACGTCGCACACTTTACATTTTCTTGATCGCTTTGGTCTCTGCTTGGACTTTTTATGCCTCAGACTGGCCACTTCCCGCCAAGATTATTATTACCATCGTCGCCGTAACAGTCTCTGTCTTTCTCTGGTTCTTTCTCTCGCAGCGCCGTCACAATATCTCTCGCGACGCTGTAAATGTTGAGAAAAAGCTCTTAAAGCGGTATAATAAACAATATGAAAAAGAAAAATCCCGCTGATCACGTTACTCTCAATCGCAAGGCGCATTTTGATTATGTGCTCGGCGATGAGCTGACTGTAGGTATGAGTCTTATGGGGCCAGAGGTTCGCAGTATCCGCGATCACCATGTTCAACTAAAAGGCTCCTTCGTGACGCTAAGGAATAATGAGCTTTGGCTGAACAACCTTACTCTCGGTGCTGATACCGCGCGCAATATCAAGCTTCTCGCTACCCGCAAACAAATCGCTTCACTCGCGCGTGAGAAGGTCGCCGGTTCGACCATCGTCCCCGTGAAGTTGCTCGGCGGCTCTCGCCATATTAAGCTTGTGATTGCTGTCGGTCGTGGCAAGAAGAAGTACGACAAGCGCGAGACGATTAAAAAACGCGATATAGAAAGAGGCCGCTATGCCTAGCCAAGCACTTTCTGGGTCAGGGTCCACCAACGCCGAGATTAGTCCCCAGCGTATCAGTATTTACTCCTGGAATGTGAATGGCCTGCGCTCGGTATTGAGGAAAGGCGCCCTGCAAGATTTTATCGCCGCATATCATCCCGACATCCTCTGTATTCAAGAGACAAAGGCTAAGCCGGGCCAGGCTGAAGTGGACTTTCCCGAATATGAGGAGCTCTGGAACTCTGCCGAGCGTCCGGGATATTCTGGCACGGCTATTTTTACTAAAATAAAGCCCATTATGGTCCGAAATGGTTTACCAAGCGCGCACCTCTCTTCCGCAGAGTGTACTGACGCTTATGGCGATCCTCTCTCCGAGGGGCGCATCTTGACTGCAGAGTTCCCAGATTTCTACCTTGTCAACGTCTACACGCCCAATTCCAAACGTGCTTTGGAGCGGCTAAACTTGCGTGCTACTCTTTGGGACCCAGCAATCCTCCGCTATCTCAAATCGCTAGAGGAGTCAAAGCCGGTCGTAATCTGTGGTGATTTTAACGCGGCACATACTGAGATAGATCTCGCCCGCCCCAAGGACAATCATAGAAATGCCGGCTTTACTGATGAGGAACGTCAAGGTATCACGAACCTGATAGACGCCGGTTTTACTGATACATTCCGCTTCCTTCATCCGGAAGAAATTCGCTACACTTGGTGGAGTAATATCGGTCATGCCCGTATTAATAATGTCGGGTGGCGGATTGATTATTTCTTTATCTCGGATTCTCTTAACTCCCACCTCAAATCAGCCGAAATCTATGATGACATTATGGGGTCCGATCACTGTCCAATTTCTATTGAGCTGGAGTTCTAGATATGGATTATCTTCATAAATATACTGAGAACCCTTTCCGAGATTTACTCTGGAACATCCCCGAACAAAAACAAGGCACCATTAGTGTAATTGGTGGTAATCAGGGCTCATTTCGCACGCCAGTAAAGACCGCGGAATTTCTTTCCGCAAACTATCCGATTAAGACTGTAAATCTCGTTCTCCCCGATGCTCTTCGAGGCAAGCTCCCGTCTCTAGACAATTTCCTCTATCTTTCTTCTACTGAATCTGGTTCGTTCGGGGATGCCGATGAATTAGCTCGTATCATCGGCTCGTCGGATTATAATCTCTTGGCCGGTGATTTTTCAAAAAACTCCGTCACTAGAGATGCGCTAGTCGCCGCTTGCCAATCTTCTAAGAAGCCAACGCTAATTACTCGTGATGCGGTTGATTTAATCGCGGAGTCTGCTTCCGATTCCCTACTGATGAACGAAAATCTAGTCTTTTTCGCCTCAATTCCTCAGCTCCAGAAGCTCTTTCGCGCCGTATATTATCCAAAAATGCTTTTGCAGAGCCAATCTTTTATCCAGATTGCAGATACAATCCATAAGTTTACCTTGAGCTATCCTATCCAGATTGTCACCCAACATAATCTGCAAATCATCGTGGCTAAAAACGGTAATATCTATTCTACTCCACTAGAAAATACGAGCTACACCCCGCTCTCTTTCTTTATTGGCGATTTGTCCGGTAAAATCGCCGCATTAAATCTCTTTAACCCGAATAATTTCGAAAAAGCAACTATTGCAGCTATCATGAAATAAGGTCAAAGTAGCGCTAATTAATCTTCACGCAACCCTCGCCTAGTAGTTCACGATAATTCTTTAGTAAATCATTTGATATCTCCACCTTAAACGGCATCCGGAGAGGTCGCTTGCTCTCGCCTTCGCGAATCACTAACACCACTTCTGTGAAACCAACATTAATATCGGCCAGCCTCCGGATTGCTGATAGTGTCTCTACATCGTCTGGGTTCTCGACTAGCAGGTACAATCGCTGTTTTCGCGGGTCTTTCGGCACCGATGCGATTACTCGCGGCGCGTCGATCGTCTTTGGTACTTCGTGTCGGAACCCGCCGCCACCATGCCGCCGTGGCTTCGCCTCACCGCTAGTAGCCACCTTTTCTGCCGATGTCTTGCTCCGCTTGAAACTCCGCTCGGGTGCCTTAGTAGGCATCGCAAGCCTCGTCCCGGTCGGCTCATAGTTCTCGAGTACCTCGTCACTCACTAGCTCCACCACCTCTGCCATCACTTTGGCATCGCTCGTGAGATTCCCGTCTTTGTCGGTCGCGTTGATTTTGCCCTGTACTCGCACTACGTTATCCACTTCAAGTTTCGCCCCGTGCTCAGCATATACACTCGGAAACACGATAAACTCTGTCTCGCTAGACTTATTCTCCATCTTGATAAATGCCATCTTGTCGCCCTTCTTCGTGAGAATAGTTCTGACCGCCGTAATGATGCCACCAATCGTCACCACCTTATCGTTGTTCTCGGGCGTAATGAGTTCCATCGGATGCGTCTGCTCATTGAAATACGTGTCGTACTTATCCAGCGGATGCGCCGAGAGATACAGCCCCATCAGATCGCGCTCCCACAGCAGCTGTTCTTTCTCCGAAAACTGCGTCGGCGCTTTTTTGATTTCCACCTCCGGTATTACCCCAGCATCGCCCATCAGCCCGAAGAGGTCGGTCTGCCCCGAGCTCATGTCTTTTTGAGTCTTAGCTCCGTAGGCTTGTATCGCCTCGAGATTAAACAGCAAATCGCTCCGGCTCGCCCCGAAACTATCAAACGCCCCGGTCTTAATCGCCGCCTCCCACGATTTTTTATTGAACTTGGTCGAATCCACCCGCTTTGCAAAATCACACACCGATTTGAAAGGTCCGTTTTTGTCGCGCTCCGGGATGACATACTCCTCGACCAACGCCTTACCCATGCTCTTGATGCCAGACAGCCCAAAACGAATCGTATTCTCGCCACCCACGATACCGAAGTCCCCGTATGACTGGTTAATGTCGGGGCCGAGCACTTTGATACCCATGCGCTTACACTCGGCGATTTCAATCGCGAGTCGGTCGGTCCATCGCATATCCGCCGTCATGAGGGCCGCCATGAACGCGTCTGGATAGTGCGCTTTGAGATACGCCGTCCAATAAGCTACGAGCGCATAACACGCCGCGTGCGACTTGTTAAAGCAGTAGTTCGCAAAGTCTAGCAGTTGTGCCCAAAATGTCTCCGCGATTTCCTCGGTCGCCCCGCCGATTTTTACCGCCCCCTCGATAAATTGCGGTTTCACCTTTTTCATCATGTCGATTTTTTTCTTACCCACCGCCTTGCGCAGTGTATCTGCCTGCCCGCCAGTAAAACCACACCACTCCTTCGAAATCTGCATGAACTGCTCCTGATAGATCATGATGCCGTAGGTGTTTTTGAGTGAGTTCTCGAGCCCAGGGTGAAGATATGTAATCGGCTCCTCACCGTGTTTACGTTTGATGAACGAGTCGATAAACTGCATCGGCCCTGGGCGATACAGCGCCACCATAGCGATGATATCTTCAAAAGTCGAAGCCTTGAGGTCGCGGAGGTAGCGTTTCATTCCCGCCGATTCTAGCTGAAATACGCCCGTCGTCTCGGCACGTTGCAATAGTTCGTATGTTTTCTGGTCGTCCAGCGGCACCGAGTACATGTCTAGGTCATTGTGATACACCTTGCGAATCATCCTGAGTGCATTGTTAATCACCGAGAGGTTGGATAGCCCGAGGAAGTCCATTTTCAGTAGCCCAATTTCCTCTACTTGCCCCATCGGGAATTGTGCGGCGATCGGCCCCTTGGCCGAAACTTCTAGTGGCAAGAACTTCACGAGGTCATCCGGCGCGATAATCACGCCACACGCGTGGACCCCGTGGTTTCTAATCGTCCCCTCGAGCCGCGACGCAAAGTCAATCACTTCCTTTGCGGTCGGGTTAGTTTCGTATTCATGTTTGAGGTCTGGCACGTCGCGCACCGCGTCGGCGAGCTTCACATGATGTCCCATCACTGGGTCTGGCACCATCTTAGCGAGCTTGTCCGCCTCGGCGTATGGCACCTCGAGCACCCGCGCCACGTCGCGCACTGCGTTTTTAGCCATCATTTTACCAAATGTCGCGATGTTACTCACCCGTCCATAGCCGTATTTGCGCGAACAGTATTCAATCACTTCGTCGCGGCGTGTATCCTGGATGTCGGTATCGATATCTGGCATCGAGATACGGTCAGGGTTCAAAAACCGCTCGAAGAGTAGGTCATATCGGAGCGGGTCTAGCTCCGTGATACGGAGCGCATAAGCGAGAATCGACCCCGCCGCCGAGCCACGCCCTGGTCCGTACACGATACGCTGCGCCTTGCCCCAGTTGATGAAGTCCTGCACGATGAGGAAATACCCGTTGTAACCCATCTTGTCCACCACGGACAGCTCGTAGTCAATGCGCGGCAACACTTTGTGCGCTTCGTCGCGTTCCTCGTCGGCTTTCTCGAGGAGCTTGCGGCACTCCGGTACCGGTATCTTCGAGGCCTCCTCGAAAGTCTTCCCTGCGTACCTATATGCCAACCCCTGAAAAACTAGTCTGTCCAGGTAGGTCTTCTCATCTTCGTCAGTCGGAATCGGAAACTTCGGAATCAGAATCCGCCCGAGTTGCAGATCCACGTTGCAGCGTTCCGCGATGCGCTTGGTGTTGAGAACCGCCTCTGGGCAGGTGTCCTGCCAATGCGAAATAATCTCCTCCGCCGGTATCACATGGAGGTCGTAATCTTTTAGCGTCATGCGATTTTTGTCCGAGAGGTTTGCCGCCGTCCCGATACAAAGCAGTACCTCGTGCGCGTCCTGGTCCTCTTTCTTCAGATAGTGCGCATCGCACGTCACCACGAGTGGCAACCCCAGTTCCTTCGCATGCGCCATGTGCCAATCATTGACCTTTTTCTGCTCCTCGGAGTGTGTAGTGGATAGCGGATGCCCATGGTCTTGCATCTCGAGATAAAACCTATCTTTATAAACATTCCGATACCAATCAATCAGCTCAAACGCCCTCGCGTCGTCGCCCGCGCGTATTGCCTCGGATATTTCCGACCCCATACAGCCCGAGAGGCAAATCACCCCCTCGCTGTATTTTTCCAAGTCCTCGTGGTCGGTGCGCGGCTTATAATACTTCCCCTCTATTTCGGCATTACTCATGATACGGCACAAGTTCTCATATCCGATATTATTCATCGCGATGAGCGTGATGTGAAATCTCTGTTTGTCGTGCGCTGGGTCCTTGTCAGTCCGTTTCCTAGCTGCGACATACGCTTCAAGCCCGAGCAAGGGCTTAATCCCAGCCGCATTACATTCCTTGTATAGCTCCACCAAGCCAGACATTGTACCATGGTCGGTCACCGCCACTGCTTCCATCCCCTCACTTTTTACGAACTCCACGAGCTCTGGTATCTTGGTTAGTCCGTCGAGGAGCGAGTAATGCGTATGGTTATGTAGATGCACAAAATCACTTGGTTTCAGCTTCGGTTCCATATTACGATTATATCACAAAAATACGACCCCGCAGGGCCGTATTTAAGTGTTTGAGAAATACTGGCATTGTTTCATAATTCAATTGCAACCGAGGGACATAAAGACAAAATCTATGATTTTGTCGCTGTAGAGGCGGAGCAATGTGGTATAATCGAAGATTACCACATTGCGGAGCTCCCGAGGTGCAATGAATTATGAAACAATGCCGAAATACTGTTATTCGGACTCTTTCTCTACCTTCTCCGTGTCTTTCTCAGACTTTTTGCTAGCTGCTTTCTCGGCTATTTCTTTATTGCAAGCGCAGCCTTCATCGCAGCCTTCATCGCAGCCACAATCGCACTCGTCATCGCAATCTTCGTCACACCCCTCGCTTTTTATAGATAGGAACTTCCCTGCAATCGCTCCAGCAATCGCACCGAGCGCTGCTCCGAGGAAAAACTTCCCTGCTCCACTTGACTTTTTCTCTGAATTATTGTCTGACATAATACTCCTTACTTACTTTCTTTATTACTTTTTAACTTTTCTTTGATTTTTGGATTGATATACTTGTCTACTAGCATTTCCACCGAGCCGCCAATCGAAGTCATACCTTTTACATTAGTGACCACATCGTTGGCACTATCAACGACGTTCTGGCCTTTCATGGCCATCCGCTTCACCTCGTCACTTACTTCGAATAGTTTTATCATTAGTACTATTCCCACTACGAGGAATATGAATAGTGTTACGCTAAGTATCGCTACTAATATCCATTCTGCTACATTCATTTTTGCCTCCTTACCTAATTATACCATATCGGCAATCATATTTTTAATATCTTCGCCATAATCGGTATTCGACAAGACGTATTTGAGATGTGCCATGAAATAGTTCTTCGGGTCACCGGTGGTAATCCATTCCCCTTCACTCTTCGCGACAATTACATCGCCATTCTCGGCGAGCTTCGTAATCGCGTCCACCGTCCAGAGCTCGCCATCGAGCCCAGTGTTACTTGGCACGAGGTAATCAAACACCTCCGGCGTGAGGAGATACCGTCCGTAGCTCGTGAGATTGCTTGGGCTGAGGTCTGGAGACTTCGGTTTTTCTACAATGTGGGACAATGTCCCGTTTTCTTTCAAGGCAATCATTCCATATTTCTTCCACGTACTTTCGGGCATTTCTTGCGCCGTGATAACGGCCTTTGCCCCCGGGTGTTCGGCATATGTCTCAATCAGAGTCGCGACGTCACTTTTTCCGAGAATCAAATCATCTGAATATAACACTACAAATGCTTCTTCATCCTTCACAAAATCTTTCGCGGACACAATCGGTGAGCCATTGCCATAGGGCAAGCTTGTATCTTGCTCAATTACAGTAATCTTTGGAAAATCCAGAATCTCCTGGACCGGCTCAAATCGCTCCGACTTGCCCTGTTTTTCGAGCAACGACTTTACATTATTCGCTGGATTATGGAAGTAATCATCGTATATCGCACGCGACATGGTGCCCGGCGTCGCTACGATAACAATCTCCTCTATACCCGCGGCCATACATTCCTCCACACAGAGCTGCATCACCGGCTTCGCCCCAATCGGAATCATCGCTTTTGGTATCGTCTTCGTAATTGGCAAAAACCGGCTCGCAAACCCTGCGTCCGTAATAATTGCTTTTCTTACTTTACTCATAGAATCTCCATTACTTTTTCTCATTATATCACACTTTTATAGTGTGATGAATCACAAAACAATACCAAACACAGTTTTTCACAACAATCCTTCATTTTGTGGTATAATAAGCATAAGTAATAAAGGAAAAATATGGCACATATCAATCGAAGATATATTGACAAACATTGGTTCGTATTTGTATTGCGTGGCGCTGTCGCGACAATATTCGGCTTCTTGGCACTTTTTGGCGGTCTCACTAACCTCGAGTCGATCATCGCTACGATCAGTGTTTTCTTACTGGGCCTCGGTATCATTGATGCGGTGTCTGCACTATATGGCTCTACGAAAAAACGCGGCTGGCTTAATTCCATTATCGACGCCTTGGTTGATGTCGCAGCCGCCGTCGCTTTGCTATTCGCCGCGCGTAATGATTTGGTGCTTAGCTTAGTGATTCTCGCAATCTATACTTTTGTATCGGGTATTATTGACATTTTCCACGCCTTTTTGTCTACTGTTGATCCTACCGACCGCTTCATTCGCATCGTCGCCGGCGTACTTGGCTGCGTTATGGGCTTCGTCATTTTGAATGCCGGTAGCTTCGAGATTATGACCTTTATTCGCTTCTTTGGTGCCTATATGCTTATAGTCGGCGTCACTAGTATGATCTACGGAGTCCACAACAAAGCCCAAAAGACCGAGGATTCCATCGCTCGCTCCGAGTCGAGCAAGAAGCGGGCGCGACGCGCATCTACTGTTACAGAGAGCGCCGCGAAGCAAAAGATTGCTAACAAGGCTCTTTCAAAATCTTCCACCAAGAAAAGTTCCAGAAAAAAATAACTTCACAGTAAAATCGGCCGCGCATCATGCGCGGCCTTTTGTCTACCAAGACGGATTCATATCGGTGTAGTCCTCCCCAGTGTTTTCCTTGATCGCGTCGAGAACTTCATGTCCAACCAGCGGCCCGAGCCCACGCACTTGCGCGAGTTTACCGTCCTTGGCTGCACGAACCACGTCGCCCAAGTTGCTGTATCCAGCGCGCTTCAGCATATTGTATGCCCGCGTACTGAGCTTCAGTGCCTCCAGCTTGACATGTTTCCAGGCCAATTCCGCGGTATTCGGACTGTCAATATCTCGAGCAAACTGCTTCAAGATACTGTTCCTCGTCATCGTAATCTGCTCGAGAAGATTATTGAGCTCCTCTTCGGCTGCAAGTAACTTGCGAAGCTTAATCCTCAGCTCATCTTTCTTCGTCGCGATCTCTTTTCCATAGAGAATTTGGTCACGAAGGACTGGGTCTTGCCACAGCTCGATGTAGGCCTTGCGAATCACTCTGGCCGTATTGGTGCTCGACATCTTGTATCTTCTTGCCAGTTCGCGCATCGATACTTTATCTCTCAAATTGGCGAGAATCATCTCGCGAATCTTCGGCTCCACAGTGTCGAGTGCCTCCATAATGGCCGCTTCGTGTTCTGCGGTGATTTCGTACCCAATCGGAATCGGTTTGCCCCACGGTGAGTCGGTGTTAAATTTCGCCACAAAATTGTATGGCCAATCCAGAACAAATCTTTTCATCTTGTTACCCCCTAAAGTGTAAAAATACAAGGCAAAACACGCCTTCTCTTAATTATAACACGAAAACATAAAAAAGTCAATCTAACTAGATAATCTTAATGTATTTCCAAGTTGAATCTTAGTAATCTCAATCGCCTAGACGTGCCGTATCTTCTTGCGTACTGTTTCTATTACCCAATCTAGCCAATATTTCGCCGGTGATAACACCATGTCGTGCGCTGGTGTGTATCGATATTCTTCGCAGCCAAAAGATCGCTTGAATTCACTCACGCCGTAGAATCGGTGTGATTTCTCCTCGGTCCCGACAATCCCCCACAGGTTGTACATAGCGCAGCCTCTCTTCCGTGCCTCTCTCATCGCGGCGAGATGCAAAAGTGGCGCCGCCGAGATCCGTGTCCCCGCTTCGCTCGATACCCCGTAGTGATAGCTCGCCTCTAGTCCATAGAAAATCATAAAATTCTGCGCTAGTATTTCGTTGTCCTTCTTTGCAGTATAGATTAATACTTCTTTTCCCTCCCGAAATGCTTCGAATTGTTTTGTCAAGAAATCTGTCGAGAAGGCGACGTATTTTTGTCGCTCCGCATGAAGCTTTTCGAGCCGACAAAATTCCCGTATCGCCGTGTCGTCATCTGACGCCGTGACTTCAATCTCGCACTTTTCGGCCTTTCGGAGTTTGCGCCGAAAACCTTGCGAAGCCCCCGCTAGAATCTCCTCTTCGCTCTTATTGAGGTCGAGTATCCCCGCATACTCTACTGATAGATACATCGGGGCTCGCCTCAGCCCAAGTTCACTTAGTAGTTTAAGACTAGCATCGCTTTCTTCGATCTGTGGTCGCACGCGCACGAAGACGCAATCATGTTTTTTGCCTTGCTCACGAATATCACGAAAAACGGCGTTCACAATTGTTTTACGCTTCCAATCCATTAGCGGTCCACCTGCAATTGCTAGATAACGCCCACGCTTTGCCGTCTCCACTACTCCAGCATATGCGCCCACAATCTCGCCGCCCTCATCGACCAATCTCCTGACTATCTGCTTCCCTCTAGCGCGGTGAAATTCGTAGAAATCCCAAGACTGTAAGAAATTCGCCTCTGGCCTGTTGGACACAAAGCCATCCCACTCTTCTCTTGTCTCCGCATCCCGTATTTGTATTTTACTCATTATAAATGTCTCCGTTTTTTTCTTGCCATCTCTACGACATAATCCTTTAGATATCCGCATCTCGAAATCACTAAATCATGCGCCGGCACATATTCTACCACTTCTCCAGGGAACCCAGTCTTAAAAGTGGTAACTCCAGCATAACGGTGGTTTGGTTGTCCTGTCGGAGCGATCCCCCAGAGATTGAATCGCTCGTAGCCAGAGTCTTTTGCGTCCAGAATCGCCTTCCAGAGCAAGGCATACGCTCCGGGCAACTTCCGATTTAGATCTGTCGAGGCCGCCTCGTAGTAATCAGCCTCTTTCCCCGCTCCAATAATTAGCCCATAGGCAATTGGCTCTCCCGTATCTGTAGTAGCCCGATAGATTACCGCCTCTAATGCGTCCCGCTCTGCCATTAGTGTCTCCAGAGATGGCGGCACGAATCCCTGCCTCTTTGCTGTCTCGCCCTGTACTCGGTAAAATTCCCGAAAGACCTCTTCTGAATGACTAGTCGTCACCTGTATGCCCATTTTCTCGGCTCGCCTTACTTCGTATCGGGTCTGTCTCCGCATTTTTGCCATCAATTCTTCCTCTGATAGCCTCAGATCAACTATCACGGTATGCTCGGCGGCTAGGTGCATTGGTGCTAATCTTAGTCCAGCATTTCTCAGTATCTCCAAATTCTCAGACGTAGCAAGCAGTTGTGGCCGGATTCTTACGAAAACGCATCCTTCTGTCTTCGCAATCGTCTTGATATCTTCCAGAATCTCTCGTACCGCGTCTGTATCTGTGTAGTCCACCAGTGGTCCACACGGAATCTCTAGATACCGTCCTCTTTTTGCGTCCCGTACGATCATTAGCGCCCAGCCTTTACCATCAAAATCACGCATTATCACCTTTGCGCCAATCAGCCGATTCATCTCGCCATACTCGGGTGACTGTAGGAAATTCGCCTCTGGAAATCGCTTAAGTATTTCTTGCCATTTTTTCTTTGCTTCCTGATCACTCATTTCTTTCTCTCCGTGCTGTGGTCTTCCGTAGTCATAAAAGGGCGCACTATCTCCTCTACCCGCCTGACCGCCGCGTCGGGCAAATCTCCGGGCGCATTAATAATCTGAGCTGCCACCTCTGTTGCTACGGGACATTTGTCTTCTGGAAAATTTACATTTTTATAATACCTCTCCGGAGAGATTGGCTTTTCGTACCAAAATCCGTCAAAGTAGAATCCATTCTTCCTCAGCTCCGCAAGCACAGCCTCTCGGTTATTTACTAGATAGAATCGCCTCAGCACGTGGTCTTGAAGTTCACTAAGCTGCGAGAGCGCTAATTTCGCTTCAAACGGGGCAATTTTACGGGTCAAATCTAGTGCATTGTCCGCTGAGCGCTCCACGAAATGGATTCTAAGCAGTATGCGCATCAGTACTCCACCGAGGTGTAGATAGTTCAGAGTCTTACACCACGCCGCAAACATTGGATAAAACCGCGCCCGTAGTCTATCGCTCCAATCCGGAAGCATCTCCGGCGCCCGCGTCTCGCGTTTATAGGGGTAGCGAAAGACTACTGCGCCGCCCGAAACCGTATCAATCGCCTTATCTTTGCCAAAAGAAAGTACTGTCGCCATACCTACCGTCCCAGCTTCGCGCCCATCTGGATATTTTCTACCTGCCGAATGCGCCAAATCTTCGATTATGAGTAGCCCATGCTTCCCAGCGAACCGCTCAATCGCCCGCATGTCTACCATATTTCCTAAGGAATTTTGTACGATTATACCTGCACAATCATCATCCACGACTGCCTCCAGTGTCTCTATGTCGGGATTCAAGTCATCTCTGTTAATATCGGCATAGACTATCTTAAGTCCCGCTGCCCTCACTGCCTCGACGACGGCATAACAGGTAAAACCGTTAACTATCACCTTGTCTCCACTGTTAAAGTATGCCTTTAGGGCCATAGTAAGCGCAGAGCGGCCATTCTTGACCGCAAGCGCCTTACCACCGTACTTCGACGCTAAAGCCTCTTCTAGGGCTTCTACGTCGCTCTCGCGGCCACGACAAAAGACGTGCGCCCGCCAATTCTTAATCCTGCTTGCGAGTCCTAGATAGTACCTCTTTTTGGTTTTTTCTGTATTTTGTCTCTTCACCGCACTCATCTTCACCTCTACTTCTTGAGCCTTGTTATCAGGCTTGTCAACGCTCTGGCGAGCCCCTCGGGGTCGACGATATATGGAGCGTGTGTCCAATTTGCGTAAAATTTCAAATCAGCATTCGGTAGTTCCTCATACATCTTTGTCGCTTGTCGCGGCGGCGTCGTGGTGTCTTTCTTTCCCCAGAGGATGTACGTCTTCGTTGTGACATCGCCAAGCTTTAGATTCTTATCTGATTCAAGCATATTGACTAGTGTCTTTTTCATATTGGCCGGCGCCTTGGAATAATCAGTTGTCTCAGTAAATTTATGAAAGATTTTATCAATCAGAGGTACCTTCTTGAGCGGGCGGCCGATTTTGGCGATTTTTTCAATTATAGCCTTCCTTCTTGATCTCTCATAGATGCCCGCCGAATCAAGCAAAATCAGATTACTCAGCTTACCGGGCTTCTTCGCGCAGAGGTTCAGAAGTATCCTCCCACCGTTAGAATGTCCTAGTGCTAATGCGCCATCCGGGATTTCAGAATCTGCCCATTTTACGTAATCCGATATCTCATAAACTTTGTCGCTCGCTTCAGTGAGTCCAGGGACTCTGAGCATTTTTACATGAATGTCATTCTTCTCTAGTATCTCTAGAGTACGTTCCCACGGCTCTACCGTATAAGTCCAACCATGTACGATATAAAGGTCGTAATCTGTATTCTTACTCGGCTTTTGTTTATTTGCTGCCGCCTCGGGTGTTATGTCGGGCGCGGATTTTTCTTCCGACTTTTGCCTGACGGAACCCGTACTGATGGTAGACGTACCCTTCTTCGGCCCCGCCTTCCTCTCTGGTAACCCTGTTGCTCCGCCGCCACTCATGAATCTAGTCCCCATTTCTTACGACGCTCCACCGCGGCCTTTTCTCTCCGGCACAGTCTAGCGGCGTCTTTTGGATCGGCGAGTAATTTCTCGATAATCCATTCCAGATACTGACTCCCCTTAAAAATCAATGTTTCTCTGCCTCGCACGCGCTTCTCGATATAAGAAAGTGCCTTTCGCGGGTCGGTCGTCGCCACTGCCGACACTCCGAGCTCTTTTAGCTTTGGAGCGGTGTATTCCTTAGTCCTTCTCCCAACCAGTACTACCCTCTCTGGCTGTACGTCTGCTATTAGCTCCGCTAGCCGCTTATGCTCTTCTCCTTCGAGTGAGCCCTGATCGACAATATCTCCAATCACGAGCCATTTATGATCTGCGTGCATCCGTTTCGCCATGTCAAGTGTCGATGTCATGCTAATCATGTGCGCGTTGTAGCTACAATCTACTATATCAATCCCCCGGATTCCCTTAAAATGCGAGCTCCGCCCAGGCTCCACCTTGAGGTCGGAGAAATCTGGATTAAACGGCAGCTTCAGATATTTCATCAAATCCTGTAATACAAACAGATTAAAAGCAATATCCTTCGGCTGCGGCGTGTTAAAATGGAAGGTCGTATCGCCATAAGTAAAATCTGTCGAATCTGGATAGACGATATATTTCTTCATTAGTGTCTTCTTGATTGGAACTACCTTGGCCTGAATCCCTTCTGTTGCTTCCACCATTAGCTTCGAACCGGCGTCGATATACACTCTTTTTGAAGTGTTTGCCGGCAGATTGGCAAATTCTGCTGTGATTGCCGACTTCAGATCTTTGTATTTGCCTTCAGCTACCACTTTCTCGAACTGTACTGCGTGCGAAAGTCCGATTGATACCCAGATAGTCACCTCTGGTTTTAGCCATTCAGCTAGGAACTCTGCCTCATGTGGGCGCTCTCCATCTATCTCCACTACATAGAACGGCTTCCGCCTCCATGTGAAGATGCCAAGCACTGGCGCCGCGATAATTAGCCAGATCCATCTTAGTTTCGATCCCCTGATCCCCCTTAGCCCCAAAATATCAAACGACACCCCAAAAGCCGAGTTTGCATCATGTGAATAATGCGCTTTTCCTCCAATCTCGTGTTCCAACATACTGAGCATCGTCGTCTTCCCAGCCGAGCCAGTCACTGCGATAACTCGCGGATGCCACTTCTTGAGTACGATATTTGCAAAAAGACGAAAATATTTCGCCGCTACGAAATAAAACCGTTTTTTTAGCTGAGAAACACTCATATAAAACATTATACTCCACTTTGCATTATTTGGCAAAATGTGCTATAATGGAACTACAATAACATTAACATCAAGCCCGAAAAACTCCATTCTTCGAGGTTATCGGGCAAGAAAGGTAAAAATGACCGAACAAAAACCAGAAGGTCTCACAATTCGTATTCGCCTCAAGGCTTACGACCACCGCGTGATTGACCAATCTGCTCGTCAGATTGTCGAGACCGCCATCCGGACCGGTGCGAACGTATCAGGCCCGATCCCTCTACCAACCAAGCGCAGCACTTTCACTGTCGTGAAGTCCCCACATGTCTACAAGACCGGTGGTGAAGCTTTCGAGATGAAGGTCCACAAGCGCCTTATCGACATCTTGAACGCCAACCCTAAGACTATCGAGAGTCTTCAGAATCTCGCTCTGCCAGCTGGTGTCGATGCCGAAATCAAGATGTAAATAAGAAAAGCCACCCCGCAGGGTGGCTTTTTGAAGGTAGAAAATACATAAAGCGGGGGAGTGACATTCTTGTCAGAATCAGGAGAATTCATCGCCAGCTCTAGTAGTAGTTCCGATTAAAAGCTCTGATGAGTTCTGCTCGTCGCTCTTCGTCCGCTTCTTTTTGTAAGATGCTGACGTTAGGCATGTTTTTACTGCGCGTAGCTTCCGCGTCCTTTCGGATCGGCACTCTCCCGAAGAAATCCACGATTCTCATCGAATAAGTACATCCAAGATGGAGAGAATTCATCTCGTGCATTAGCCCAGCGAATTCATTGATAGTGCCATCAAACTTCTCGAGCTCCACGCCTCCACCAAGCGGGTGGTAGCATTTCGCCAACGGGCTTGTCAGGTTCTCTGCCTCACGCTCAAGGTTGTAAAAAGACAATCTTCTCGCGAAAATCATTAGCTTACGCGTGTCATCCATGAGCGGAGATTTACCTTGCATCATTTGCCTTGCGAACTCTGCGTTCTCGCCATAATTTCTTACTGGCCAATAATACCACCGGCCCTTAATCTTCGTTTCGGCGATTACTGTGAGCCCAGTCGCCGGACGAATCTCCGTGTGCGCTCTCAGTGCCTTAGCCGCAAAAGTGTCAAAAGCCGCCCCTGCTAATACCTTCCCTTCATATTCCAAATGTGCATCTCCGGTCGCGTTGGAGAATAAAATACTCTGGCTTACCTTGCCAAAATCTTCGAGTGTCATATTGTTACCCCCCTTTCGCACTCTATCTTCCTATTATACCATACTTATGTTTATTTGTAAAGACTACTACTGGAGCAGGGTTGTTTCATGATCCGCCCGTACTAAAAAATGACTTATAGCGCCAACAGTACATAGGCAAATATCGCCGCCTCGCCGAGTATCAATACCGATACGGAAGTCGCCGCGACACGTAGATTGAAATCATCCGACATGATTCGCATAAGCGAACGCGGTTCCGAATCCATCTGTGTTCTTCGGGCCGGCACTTTCTCGTTGGTGTACATTGACAAGAAAATGCTCATGAATGCTGGCACGATAATTAGTATCACCGGCAAGATATTCCCGCAGAATACATATGATATTGTCATAATCGTTACCGCGAAAATAATGTCCCCTGCATTATGTCGCACGGCCTCCTTCAAAGTGATATGCTGCGCTGATTTTGGTGTCACAATGAAAACCGCTTTCGCTCCGAGCATACCGAGCAGCGACGCTTTCATGCTGACAAATAACATCGATCCATACAGCATAAAAGTCATCAACATATACTTGAAGAGCTGAATCGGTGTAAGTCTCGAGAACCACGAAATAAAATCGTTCGACATCGGCGCGAGGAAGAATACCACAGTCGGTATTAATAACCACGCCGGGAAGTGTAGCACGAATCCAAGCATTGGTAAGAACATAATGTTGATAAAAATATAGAACGAGAAAAATGCGGTCAGCGGCAGATTGTATGTGAATAAGAAAATATCCAGTTTCTCATACCAATGCATTTTGGACCTCAAGATCTTTAGAGTGTATTTACGAATAAATTCAAGATTTCCGCTTGTCCATTTATTATGACGTTTCTTGAATGCGAGATAATCTACCGGATATTCTTCCTCGCAGACAATATCGGGCGCAAAAGCCGTATAATATCCTCTCGTCCTTGCCTCGATCGAAAAACACAAATCTTCCGCCACTACCTCCGGGATCCCACCGGCCGCCTCAAAGCACTCCCGGCTCACCATTGCACCATGTCCGAGAAGTGACATAAATCCGCATTTCGCTTTCGTTGTCTGATATGTGAGCCAGTGGCTTTTCACGCCGACATGAAACACTTTCATGAATTTCGTGCGATTACGTGTCGCGATGTGATTCCCTTGTACGATGCCAATATTGTCGTAGCTCTCAAAATAAAGTAGCGCCTGCTCGCAGAAGTTTTTCGGAATAATCTCATCCGAATCTAGAATCACAAAATAATCGCCCCATTCGGGATTGTTCTTGAGATAATGATTGAGATTCCCTGCTTTGAACCCAGTCCGGTCTTCTCGCCGGATGACTCTAAGGCCGTGTTCTCTAGCAAATTTGTCGATCTGCCGCTTGTAAGACGGTGTGTCCGAATCGTCTAGAATCACCGTCTGCAGATTTTGATAAGTTTGCTTCATACATTTCTCAAGCGCCGCCGGTCCGAAATCGTTACAGGTACAATATACTAATGTTATTTTAGGATTTGCCACGCCCCGCACGGTCTGATGCTTGTAATACCGCTTAATCTTTGGCGAGGCGAACTTGTGTAGGCGCTTGCGGTTAGTATAATAATATATGATGTAGGTCACATCTTTCACACCATTCAGCCAAAAATATAGGATGAATATGCTGTTTAGGAATAATAGAATCCCAGTCACTACGGCTTGCCATCCGCTCGTCTCGATATAAGAAAATTCCCGTACGAAAACAGGAATCACGGCTACCGAAAGAATACTCCAAATCACAAGCATTAAAATATACAACCCAGGACTCTTCCGCATGTGTATATTATATCAAATTCTAGCAGATTCTCAAGCATAACCAAATCTGTAGGACGTACGCTAATAGTATGGACAAACTATCTATAATATTGTAAAAAATTACCGGCATCGAAAAACACAGCAGATAATATTTTTTCTTAAAAAACAAGACTTGCGCTCGTAGAAAGGCCTTGTTTCCTAATTGGACAAAAAATGAGAGTATGTTATGCTTAAATTAT